>NZ_JBHTDD010000005.1:63138-277030 GCF_042666615.1 Plantactinospora sp. GCM10030261 | reverse complement strand
CGCCCGCATCCGCAGCGAACGACAACGACGATGGGGCCAACCCGCCACCCGCGCAGCCTGAACCCAACACCCCGAACGTTGGTGGTCACGGCACTAGAGGCCACGCCCGCTGCCCGAGGGCGACTCCCCCGGTCAGATCGGAAGTACGGGGACCTCGTACTTCCGGATCCCGGCATCCCGGGTGGCGATGGTGAGTCCCTCGCACCGCGCCTGTGCCACGAGGATCCTGTCGAACGGGTCGCGATGGATCATCGGAAGCCGACCCGCGGCGATGGCGTGCTCTGACCGAATCGGAAGTTCCCGGAACGCGCTGTTCCGGATCCGCTCCGCGAGGTCGGCCGGCTCCTTCAGCTTGCCGATCGCTTGCTTGATCGCGACCTCCCACACCGTCGCGGCGCTGACGTAGATGTCGGGCTCGTGGTCAAGCTGGTCCTTGAAGTCTTCCGACAGGGTCGTGTCGTCGACCAACCACCAGATCACGACGTGGGTGTCCAGCAGCAGGCTCACGAAGGCGCCCCGAAGTCCCGAGCGATCTCCTCGTTCGTCTCGGTCGAATCCCAGTCCTCGGTGGCCACCAGCCGGTCACGGAGAGAGCCGCGACCTTTACGATCCACCCGCCGGATCAATGGGACCACCTTCGCCACCGGGGTGCCCGCGCGACTGATGACGATCTCCTCGCCGTGCTCGACCCGATCGATGATCCGGGACAGGTTGGTCTTGGCGTCGTGGATGTTGAACTGGGCGGCAGCTTCAGCGGACATGGGCACCCCCTTAGCTAACAGGTTAGTCCATGGCGGGCGGGCTGAGCAGCCGCCGCACCCGATCGGCGCCGACGGCGAGCAGCAGCGTGGGCAGCCGAGGGCCGGTGTCCCGGCCGGTCAGCAGCCGGTAGACCAGCACGAAGAAGGTCCGCTGGGCCACCTTCAACTCCGGCGTCGGCTTCGTGTCCAACGGCAGGCCGAGCATCCGCTTCGGTACGCCGTAGACCAGCGCCGTGAGCCCGTCCAGCGACCAGTGGTCGTCCAGCCCGTCGACCAGCAGCCGCAACGACTCCCGCTGCGGCTCGTCGAGACCGGCGAGCAGCTCCGCGTCCGGTTCGTCGCGGACCCGGGTGCGCTGCTCGGCCGGCACCTGGGTGGCCACCCAGTATTGGGCCCGGTCGAGCCGGGGACGCACCTCGTCGAGCGAGCCGATCGGCTGCTCCGGGTCCAGGTCGGCGAGGATGCGCAGCATCTGCGCCTCGTCGCCGGTGGTGATGTCGGCGACCGAGGCGAGCGTCCGGTACGGCACCGGCCGCGCGGTGCGCGGCAGCGTCCGGGACGCGGTCCGCACCGCCCGGTCGTACGCGACGGCGTCAGCGGCCGGTGCGGTGCCCTCGCTCACCTTGCGGCCCAGCGAGTCCCACTCGTCGTACAGCCGCTGGATCTCCTGGTCAAAAGAGATCTTGAACGACTGGTTGGGCCGGCGGCGGCTGTACAGCCAGCGCAGCACCGGCGCCTCCATGATCCGCAGGGCGTCGGCGGCGGTTGGCACCTCACCCCGGGAGCTGCTCATCTTGGCCATGCCGGCGATGCCGACGAACGCGTACATCGGGCCGATCGGCGGCTCGGCGCCGAACACCTCGCGGACGATCTGACTTCCCACCACGAACGACGAGCCGGGTGAACTGTGGTCGACGCCGGACGGCTCGAAGACCACCCCTTCGTACGCCCAGCGCATCGGCCAGTCGACCTTCCACACCAGCTTGCCCCGGTTGTACTCGGCGAGCAGCACCTTCTCGTCGTGCCCGCAGGCGCAGATGTACGTCAGCTCGGTGGTCTCGTCGTCGTACCCGGTGACGCTCGTGGTGTCCCGCTCGCAGACCGAGCAGTACGGCCGGTAGGGGAAGTACCCGCCCGCGGCGCTGCCGTCGTCCTCGGTCGCCGCCCCCGAACCGGCGGCGGCCTCGACCGCGGCGGCCGTGTCGTCGGCGTCCCCGGCCCGCTGCGGCGCCGGCTTCGGCTTGGTCCGGTAGCGACCCAGCACCGCGTCGATCCGGTCCCGCTCGCGCATCGCGAGCAGCACCTGGTCCCGGTACGCCCCCGAGGTGTACATGGCCGTCTGGCTGATGCCCCGGTATTCGACGCCCAACTCGGCCAGCGACTCGATCAACGCGGCCTTGAAGTGCTCGGCCCAGTTCGGGTACGCGCTGCCGGCGGGGGCGGGCACCGAGGTGAGCGGCTTGCCGATGTGCTCGGCCCACGCCGGGTCGACACCGGCCGGCACCTTGCGGAACCGGTCGTAGTCGTCCCAGGAAATGATGTGCTCGCACTCGTGGCCGCGCCGGCGGATCTCGTCGGCGACCAGGTGCGGAGTCAGCACCTCGCGCAGGTTGCCCAGGTGGATCGGGCCGGACGGGCTGATGCCGGAGGCGCAGACGATGGGCTTGCCCGGGACCCGACGCTTCGCCTCGGCGATGACCTCGTCCGCGAAGCGGTGCACCCAGTCGGCCTCGACGCTGCTGGTCACGGCGCAGCACATCCCTTCGAACACAGTCTGTCAACCCGCCGGCTGAAGCCTAGCGTCCCGATGATCCGCCTCAGTCGGTGCGGGGGAAACCGAGATTCAGGCCGCCGTGGCTCGGGTCGAGCCAGCGGGCGGTGACCACCTTGCCGCGGGTGAAGAAGCGCACCCCGTCCGGCCCGTACGCGTGGGTGTCGCCGAACAGGCTGTCCTTCCAGCCGCCGAACGAGTAGTACGCCACCGGCACCGGGATCGGCACATTCACGCCCACCATCCCGACCCGAACCTCCCGCTGGAAGCGCCGGGCGGCACCGCCGTCGTTCGTGAAGATCGCTGTGCCGTTGCCGTACCGATTGGCGTTGATCAGCTCCAACCCGGCGTCGTACGACGGCACCCGGACCACCGACAGCACCGGCCCGAAGATCTCCTCACGGTAGATCGACATGTCCGGTGTGACGTGGTCGAACAGCGTCGGACCGAGCCAGAAGCCACCGGAGTCGCCGTGGAACGGGCCGGTCCGGCCGTCCACCACCAGCGCCGCGCCGGCCTCGACCCCGGCCGCCACGAGCCCGGCGACCCGGTCCCGGTGCGCGGCCGTGACCAGCGGCCCCATGTCGCAGCCCGTGCTGCCGTCGCCGGTGCGCAACCCGCGCATCCGCTGCTCGATCCTCGCCACCAGCGGGTCGGCGACCGGTTCCACGGCGACCAGCGCCGAGATCGCCATGCACCGCTCGCCCGCCGACCCGAAACCGGCGTTCACCGCGGCGTCGGCGGCCAGGTCCAGGTCGGCGTCGGGAAGCACCAACATGTGGTTCTTGGCGCCGCCGAGCGCCTGAACCCGCTTGCCGTGCGCGGTGGCCGTCTCGTAGACGTACCGGGCGACAGGTGTGGAGCCGACGAACGACACGGCCGCCACATCGGGCCCGGTGAGCAGCGCGTCGACGGCCTCCTTGTCGCCGTGCACCACGTTCATGACGCCGTCGGGGAGGCCGGCCTCGGTCCACAGCCGGGCCACCGCCACCGCCGCCGACGGGTCCTTCTCGCTGGGCTTGAGGATTACCGCGTTGCCGCAGGCGATGGCGATCGGCACGAACCACAGCGGCACCATGGCCGGGAAGTTGAACGGGGAGATGACCGCGACCACGCCGAGCGGCTGCCGGATCGAGTACACGTCGACGCCCGTGGACGCGCCCTCGGTGAAGCCGCCCTGGAGCAGGTGCGGGATGCCGCAGGCGTACTCGGCCACCTCCAGGCCGCGGGCGACCTCGCCGAGCGCGTCGTCGAGCACCTTGCCGTGCTCGGCGGTGATCAGGGCGGCGATCTCCTCCTTGCGCCTGTCGAGCAGCTCGCGGAAGGCGAACAGCACCCGGGTGCGGCGGGCCAGCGAGGCGTCGGCCCAGGCCCGCCCGGCGACCGTCGCGGCGGCGGCCACCTCGGCGACGAGATCCGCCGAGGCGAGGTCGACCCGACCGGTGACGGTCCCCGTGGCGGGGTTGTGGACGGCACCGGTCCGCCCGGCCGTGCCGGTCCAGTCCCGGCCGCCGATCAGGTGGGTGATCCGGGTCGGCATGCGACTCACGCTCCTTGCTCTGGACAGAGGTGGCGGGCCGCGGCCCGGTCGGCCAACTCGACCCGGACCGGCCGGCCGGTGGCCAGCGACGCCACCCCGGCCTCGGCCACCGCGGTGGCGGCGTACCCGTCCCAGGTGGTGGGCCCGACGACCGTGCCTCGGCGGCAGGCCCGGACCCAGTCCTGGACCTCGATGTCGTACGCCCGCGCGAAACGCACCCGGTAGTCGTCCGGGATGTGGCCGCCGTAGCCGTTGTCCCGGCGGACCAGCAGGTTCTGGCCCAGCCCGATGGTGGCGCTGCCGAGTTCGGCCACCGCCTCGCAGCGCACCTCGTAGCCGACGTGCGAGTTGACGAAGACCTCGGTGGTGGCCATGCCGCCACCGGCCAGTTGGAAGATCGCGACCTGCGGGTCACGCAGCCCCACCGGTGCCCGGCCGCTGGTGGCCGGGGTGAGCACGGTGATCGTCTCGATCTCCTCGGCGAACAGCCACCGGCACACGTCCACCTCGTGCACAAGCGAGTCGTTGACGATCGACGACGAGTCGCGGAACCAGGGCGGCGAGGTCTTGTTGCGGTGGATGTTGTGCAGCACCAACAGCCGGCCCAGCCGGCCGGAATCGATCAGGTGCTTCAGCTCGACGTACTCCGGATCGAAGCGCCGCATGAAACCGACCTGGACGAGCGGTCGGCCGACCTTGTCCCGTTCGGCCTCCACCAGCCGCAGCGCGGACGCGCTGTCGGTGGTCAGCGGCTTCTCGCACAGCGTGTACTTGCCGTGCGCGAGGCAGGCGAGCACCTGCTCCTCGTGCGCGAACCCGGGCGAGGCGATCAGCACCGCGTCCACGTCGTCGGCGGCGATGAGGTCGAAGGCGTCGGCCGTGGCGCGTACCCCAGGATGGCGCGCCGCCACCTCGGACGCGTGGTCGACGTCGGCGTCCGCGACGGCGACGAGGTCCGCGCCGGCGATCCTGGACGCCAGCCGTTCGGCGTGGTCGGCGCCCATGATGCCGACCCCCACCACCCCGACCCGCAGCGGCGCGGTCACCGCTCCTCCCCGCCGGGCGCCAGCAGCGGTCGCTGGGCCGCCTTGTGTTCGACGTACGCCCGGTGGGCGTCGCGGGTGCTGTCCAGGTCGCTGACCTGGCTGACCGGGACGTCCCACCACGACTCGCTGTCCGGTGCGGGGACGTGCGGGTCGGTCTCGACGTGGATGACGATCGGCCCGCCATCGGCCGGCGCGGCCTTGGCGTGCTTGATCGCCTGTGCCAGCCCGGTCCGGTCGCGGGCCTCGATCACGGTCGCGCCGAGGCTGCGCGCGTTGGCCGCGAGGTCGACGGGGAGTTTGTCGCCGTCCAGCCGCCCGGTGGCCGGGTCGCGATAGCGGTAGCCGGTGCCGAAGCGCTGCGAGCCCAGCGACTCCGACAGCGATCCGATCGATCCGAATCCGTGGTTCTGCACCAGCACCACAATGATCTTGACGCGTTCCTGCACGGCGGTGACCAGCTCGCCCGGCATCATCAGGTACGACCCGTCGCCCACCAGGACGAAGACGTCCCGGTCCGGGTCCGCCCAGCGCACCCCGATGCCGCCCGGGATCTCGTAGCCCATGCAGGAGTAGCCGTACTCCACGTGGTACGCCTTGCGATCCCGCACCCGCCACAGCTTGTGCAGGTCGCCGGGCATCGACCCGGCCGCGCACACCACCACGTCCCGCGGCTCGGACAGCTCGTTCACGCAACCGAGCACCGTGCCCTGGGTCAGCACCCCGGCGGCGAGCCGGCCGGTCACCTCCGCCGGCGGGTCGTACGCGGCGGTCACCCGCGCGTCCCAGGCCCGGACCAGCTCGGCCTGCTCGTCCCGGTACGCCGGATCGACGGCGTACCCGGCCAGCGCGTCCGTCAGCGCCGTCAACGCCTCCCGGGCGTCCGCCACCAACGGCACCCCGGCCAGCTTGCCGGCGTCGAACCGGGTGATGTTGACGTTGACGAACCGCACGTCGGGATGCTGGAACGCGGTGCGCGACGCGGTGGTGAAGTCGGCGTACCGGGTGCCGATCCCGAGCACCACGTCGGCGCTGCGGGCCAGGGCGTTCGCGGCCGAGGTGCCGGTCGAGCCGACCGCGCCCATCGACCGCGGATGCCCGTACGGCAGCGCACCCTTGCCGGCCTGCGTCTCCGCCACCGGGATGCCGGTGGCGTCGCAGAACGCCCGCAGCGCGTCCTCGGCACCCGAGTAGTGGACCCCACCACCCGCGACGAGCAACGGCCGCCGGGCCGCCCGGAGCACCGCCGCGGCCCGCTCCACAAGCGCCGGCTCCGGCAATGGCCGCGGGACGTGCCAGGTCCGCGGCGCAAACAGCTCGACCGGCCAGTCGTACGCCTCGGCCTGCACGTCCTGCGGCAACTCGACGGTGGCCGCTCCGGTCTCCACCGGGTCGGTGAGCACCCGCATCGCGCCGAGCAGCGCCGACGGCAGGTGTTCCGGGCGATCCACCCGGTCGAAGAAGCGGGACAACGGCCGGAACGCGTCGTTGACCGTACGGTCCCCGGTCTCCGGCGCCTCGATCTCCTGGAGCACCGGCCGGGCCACCCGGGTGGCGAAGGTGCCCGACGGCAGCAGCAGCACCGGCAGCCGGTTGACGGTGGCCAGCGCGGCGCCGGTGAGCATGTTCGTCGACCCCGGCCCCACCGACGCGGTGCACGCCCACGTCTGGAGCCGGTCCCGCTGCCGGGCGTACGCCACCGCCGTGTGCACCATCGCCTGCTCGTTGCGGACCAGCACGTACGGCAGCCGATCCTCGCCGCCGCGCAGCTCGTCCTGCAACAGCGCCTGGCCGAGGCCGGCGACGTTGCCGTGGCCGAAGATGCCCAGGCAGCCGGCGAACAGCCGGTGCCGCCGGCCGTCCCGTTCGGTCCACTGGTTGCCGAGGAAGCGCACCACGGCCTGCGCCACGGTGAGCCGCACGGTCGAGGTGCCAGCCGGCCTGTCGGTCAAGATCGGCGGGTCGGTCGTCATCGGTAGCCTCCGTTCAGCAGTCGGGGGTCCACGGCCTGCCCGTCCCAGGTGCCACGGACCCAGGCGTGCGCCGGGTCGTCACAGATCAGCCAGGCCCGCTCGGCGCCCGGCCCGGCCATCACGTTCAGGTAGTAGAGGTCGTAGCCGGGCGGCGCCATCGCCGGACCGTGCCAGCCGTGCGGCACCAGCACCACGTCGCCGGTGCGCACCTCGGCCAGCACGTCGAGCGGTCGCCCTTCGGTGCCGTAGACCCGTTGGTACGCCACCGGATCGGCACCGGAGGCCGCCGGACCCGCCGCCGCGACGGCGCCCGGCTCCGCCCGCAGCTCGAAGTAGTAGATCTCCTCCAGCGCGGTCTCCAGGCCGGGCCGTTCCTCGTCGTGCTTGTGTGGCGGATAGGAACTCCAGTTGCCGGCCGGCGTGACCACCTCGCAGGCGATGACCGAGTCGGCGGCCAGCACCTCCGGTACGCCGAAGTTGCGCACCAGCCGGGACGCCGTTCCGGCGCCGCGCAGCTCCACCGGGACGTCGGTGGCGGGCAGGTGCCGGAACGGCGGGGTGGCCCCCCGCCCGGCGACCGCGCCGCACAGCGCCACCCGGGCCGGCGTGTCGCCGTCGTTGCGCACCGCGAGCCGCGACCCGGGCGGGACGTACGCGACATCGGTGGGGCCGGCGAACACGTCGGCCCGACCGGCGAGCCGCGTCTCGTGCCGCCGGCCGGCGCCGTCCACGGCGGTCACCAGGCAGCCGCCGGACAGCGGCACCACGACCACCTCGCTGCCGTCCAAGTCGAGGCGTGCCGTTTCGCCGGGAGCCAGCTCGGCCACCCGCAGGCTGGTGTGCCGCCAGCCCGGGACCGCGTCGGTGACGGCCACCGGGAACCCGGCCTCGGTGGCGCTGCCGTACGGGCGTACCCAGGTCTGGTTGTCCGTCATGGCCGACCCGCCAGCGCGGCCTCGACCTCGTCCTCGGTCGGCATCGCGGTGGAGCACTCCAGCCGGCCGGCGACGATGGCGCCGGCCACGTTTGCGAATCGCAGGACGCGGGCCAGTTCCCACCCGCCGAGCAGCCCGTGGACGAGGGCACCGCCGAACGCGTCCCCGGCACCCAGCCCGTTGACCACCGGCACCGGGAACGGCGGCACCTCCACCCGCTCGTCGGCGGTAGCGGCGAGCACACCGTCCGGCCCGCGCTTCACGACGGCCAGCTCGACCCCGAGGTCGAGCAGGGCCCCGGCCGCCCGGTGCGGGTCGGTCTCGCCGACCGCGATCTCGCACTCCTCGCGGTTGCCGACCGCGACGGTGACGTGCTCGATCGCGGCCCGGATCGCGGTCCGGGCCTCGGCCGCGTCGGGCCAGAACATCGGCCGGTAGTCCAGGTCCAGCACGGTGTGGGCACGGCGCCCGCGGGCCTGCCACGCCGTGTGGTGGGCGGACCGGGACGGCTCCCGGGACAACCCGGTGCCGGTGGCCCAGAAGACCCGGGCGGCCTTGATCGCGTCAAGTGGCAGCTCGTCCGCCTCGATCATCAGGTCGGGGGCGGTCGGATACCTGTAGAAGTACAGCGGGAAGTCGTCGGGCGGGAACACCTCGCAGAAGGTGACCGGGGTGGGCGGCCCGTCGACGGCGCTGACGAACCGGTCGTCCACGCCGAGCCGGCGCAGTTCCCGGCCGATGTAGCGGCCGAACGGGTCCCGGCCGGTCCGGGTGATGATGGCGGAGCGCCGGCCGTGCCGGGCGGCGGCGACGGCGACGTTCGTCGCGCTGCCGCCGAGGAACTTCTCGAACCGGGTCACGTCCTCCAGCGGTACGCCGTGGTCGAGCGGGTAGATGTCCACCCCGCAGCGGCCCACGGCCACCAGGTCGTACGGGGGCCGGTCGTCAGGGCCTGGTGCCGACATCGCCTCAGCTCCCGGCCAGGTCGAGCAGGTACGCCCGGCTCGCCCGCACGTCCGCCACCGGACCGGCTGCGGACCCGCCCGACGGCCCTGACCCGTCCGGCGATCCGGATCCGTCCGGCGACCCCGACCCGCCGGGCGGACCGGTGAGCACGGTGTCCTGCTCCAGGACGTACCAACCCCGGTATCCGGCCCTTTCCAGCGCGGTGACGATGGCCGCGACGTTGACGTCACCATCGCCCAGGGGCGCGTACATCCCCCCAGCCACGGCCTCGCTGTAGCTCACCTCGCCGGTGCGCACCCGGTCCGCCCAGTCGGCGCGGACATCCTTGAGGTGCACGTGCGCGATCCGGTCGGGTCGGTCGCGCGCCACCGCCACCGGGTCGCCACCACCGACGAGCAGGTGGCCGGTGTCCAGGCACAACCCGATCCGGCTGCCGTCGAGCACCCGGGCCGTCTCGTCGCCGGTCTCCACCATCGTGCCCACGTGCGGGTGCAGCGTGGCCACCAGGCCGTGGCCGGTGGCCAGCGCGTCGATCCGGTCGAGGTTGGCCAGCAGTGTGGCCCAACCGGCGTCGTCCAGCACCGGCCGGTCGTCGTACCCCTCGGTGCCGGTGGCGGCTGCGATGACCACCGTGGACGCCCGCGCGGCCACCAGCCCGGTGATCGCCCGCTCCACCTCCGGCAGCGGGTCGTGGTCCGGCGCGTGCAGCACCACGGGCACGAACTGGCCGACCGCGGTGAGGCCGTACTGGGCCAGCGTGGCGGCCTTGGCCGCGGGGTCGTCGGGGAGGAACCCGTCGGGCCCGAACTCGGTGGCCACCAGGCCGAGTTCCCGCATCTGCCGGAGCACGGTGTCCGGGTCGAGCTGGTAGCCCCAGCCGGGCACCTCGCATACCCCCCAGGAGATGGGAGCGCCGGCCACCCGGTCGGCGAGTGCGGACGGCTGCGTCATCGCTTCCTCCTCTTCGGGTCGGGGCTCCCCGGTCGTCCCGGCGCCGGACAACCGAGGCCGGTCAGCGCAACAGATCGGCCAGGCCCGGCAGCCTCTCCCGGTAGCCGGCCAGCAGCTGGCGCGCGGTGTGCACCGAGTCGACGAGCGGGTGCAGGGCCAGCGCCTTGACCGCCGCCGCAGCGGACCCGCTGGCCGCGGCTTCGATGCCGAGCTGTTCCACCGCCTTGACCTGCTGGACCAGGCCGAGCATCGAGCCCTCCAGCGGCTCGGTGGCGATCGGCCGGGCCCCGGCGGCGTCCACCACGCAGGGCACCTCCACCACGGCGTCGGCCGGCAGGCCCGGTACGGCGGATCCGTTGCGCACGTTGAGGATCATGGTCGAGGCGCGACCGCCGGAGATCCCCGCCATCAGGTCGAGCGCCACCCGCTGATAGCCGCCCCCGGCGACGTCCTCCTGCCGCCGCTCCCCGGCTCCGGCGCTGTCCCGGCTCTCCGCCATGTAGGTCGAGTCGCGCTCCGCCCGGGTCCGCGTCCAGATTTCCAGAGCGGCTCCGGGGCGCCGGGCCACCGCCGCGTAGAAGCCCTCCTGCTGCTGGCGCAGGAACTCGCCACGGGTCGCCGGCGCCTCCCGGATCGAGGCGACGGCCTCCCGGTTGAAGTAGTAGTAGTACAGGTACTCGTTGGGGATCGCGCCGAGTGACCGGACCCAGTCCGGGCCCAGCAGCCGTGCCTCCTCCACCCGCCCCAGCGCCGCGTCGTCGGCCAGCAGATCGGGCAGCCGGTCGACGCCGTCCACCCGCAGCCCGCGCAGCCAGCCGAGGTGGTTGAGCCCGACGTAGTCCATGGTGACCCGCGCGACGTCCAGGCCCAGTGCGCGGGCGGCCCGTTCGCCGAGCCCGATCGGGGAGTCGCAGATCCCGATGACCCGATCGCCCAGCCGGCGCCGCATCGCCTCGGTGACCATGCCGGCCGGGTTTGTGAAGTTGATGACCCAGGCGTTCGGGGCGCGTCGCGCCACCCGGTCGGCGAGGTCCAGACAGACCGGGATGGTGCGCAACGCGTACGCGAGACCGCCCGGTCCGGTCGTCTCCTGGCCCAGCACACCGAGGTCGAGCGCGACCCGCTCGTCCACCGTCCGGCCGGCCAGTCCGGCCACCCGGATCGCGGAGAAGACGAAGTCGGCGCCGTCCAGCGCCTCGTCCAGGTCGGTCGTCGTGCGGACCTTCGGCGCGTCGGGCCGGTCGGCGGCCATCTGCTCCAGCACGGCGTGCACCGCGGCCAGCCGACCCTCGTCCAGGTCGTGCAGCACCACGTCGCGTACGTCCGGGCCGGGCTCCTGGGTGAGCAGTTGCCGGTAGATCAGCGGCACCCGGAAGCCGCCGCCACCCAGAACGGTCAGTCGCACGCCTGGATGACCTCCGTGTCCGCCTCGGCGAACGCCGTCAGCGTCCCCGGATCGACGGCATCGTTGGTGACGATCACGTCGACGTCGCCGGGTCCGCACACCGGGAGCAGCCCCGACCCGGGGAACTTGCCCCGGTCGGCCAGCAGCACGGTCTGCTCGGCGGCCGCGATCATCGCCTTCTTGACCGGCACCTCGACAAGCGTGGTGTCCATGACCTGGCCGTCCCGGCGGATGCCGCTGGTGCCGAGGAAGAGCCGGTGCGCCCGGAGTTGGCGAAGCGCCTCCTCGGTCAGCATCCCCACCATGGACAGGTAGTTGCGTCGCAGGATGCCGCCGAGCACCAGCAGCTCGACAGCCTCGTCGTCGCGTAGTTCGTCGACGACGGCCAGGCTGCTGGTGATGACGGTGATCCGGCGGCCGCGCAGGTGTCGGGCGAGCCGGGCCGTCGTGGTGCCGATGTCCAGCAACAGCACCTCGCCGTCGCGGACGAGATTCGCGGCGCGGCGGGCGACGGCCTCCTTCTCGTCCGGCGCGACGGCGGCCACCTCGGCGAAGGGCACCTCCTCCACCTGGACGGTGCCCGCCCCGCCCCGGATGCGCCGCAACGCACCGTGGGCGGTCAACACCTGCAGGTCCCGCCGGATGGTGGAGGCGCTGACTCCCAGGTCAGCCGCGAGCGTGGAAACCGAGACGACTCCGGAGGACCGGACCCGGCGCACGATCTGCTCGTGCCGACTGACTGGAAGCACGGGTAGAAGCTAACACCGGCGTACGCACCGGACAACCAACAACGATCAGTCGTACGCAGTTGTGCGCAGAACCGCGCACAAAGGGGCTTGCCTTCCCCGGCTCGGCGGAGCACCATGCACAGGCAAGACAGGTGAGACCTGGACACGGACCGATGAACGAGCTTCCCGCAGCAGGCACACTCATCCGGAAGTGAGCAGAAGTGAGCAGGGCAGTACGCAGCGCCGCTGACGCCCCGAGTTCTCCGCAGGACACCCCCTCGGCCGACGCGCCCGCGCACGACCGGCCGTCACCGGACAAGCCCCGGTGGGATCCGCTGGCCGGGATCCGGCAGCGCGACCTCGCGGCGATGGATGTCTTCATGGCCGGCACGGTGTTTCTCGACATCGTCTTCACCGGGCTACCCAGCGCGCCGAAGCCCGGCACCGAAGTGTGGGCCGCCGGGATGGGCTCCGCACCCGGCGGCATCGCCAACCTGGCCGTGGCTGCCGCCCGGCTCGGCCTGCGCACCGGCCTGGCCGCCGGCTTCGGCGACGACGCCTACGGCGACTTCTGCTGGCGCACCCTCCGGCAGGAGGGCGTGGAACTCACCGGCTCCCGGCGGTTCACCCACTGGCACACCGCGGTCACCGTGTCCATGGCGGTCGACCGCGACCGCAGCATGGTCACGCACGGTCATGAGCTTCCCGTACCGGTCGACGAAATGATCGGCCGACCGCCCCGCTCCCGCGCCGTGGTGGCCAGCCTCGGTGACGTCGCGGGCGGCATCGAGTTGCCCGGCTGGGCCCGGCGGGCGCGGGCGGACGGCGCCCTGGTGTTCGCCGACGTCGGCTGGGATCCGTCCGGCACCTGGAACCCGGGCCTGGCCGATCAGCTCGCCGAATGTCACGCGTTCATCCCCAACGCGGTGGAGGCGATGTCGTACACGCACGCCCGCACCCCCGAGGCGGCCCTGCGCCGCGTCGCGGACTGGGTGCCGCTGGCCGTCGTGACGCTGGGGGGCGACGGCGCCATGGCGATCGACGCCACCACCGGCGAGGAGGAACGGGTGCCGCCGCTGCCCACCGTCGCCCTCGACCCCACCGGCGCCGGTGACGTGTTCGGAGCGGGGCTGGTGCTCGGCACCGTCGCCGGCTGGCCGCTGCGGGAACGGCTGCTCTTCGCCGGCCTGTGCGCCGGGCTCGCCGTCCAGCACTTCGGCGGTTCGCTTGCCGCACCCGGCTGGGGCGACCTGCTCGACTGGTGGCGGCACACGACCGAGATTGCCGCCACGGGCGACCCGACGGCCGTGGAACTGGCCAACCGGTACGGTTTCCTCCCCCATCTGCTGCCCTCGGGGCCGGTGTGCGAGGTACGGCGCGCGCATGCGACGCTGGCCCGCTACTCCGACCATGACGCCGGGTGACAGAACGAATACCCTATCCGCCCCCAAAAGGAGCAATCCATGTCTCGATCACCGAAACGGCCGCGCCGGCCACGAATACCGGCCCGGCTGCGGGTCGTCGCCGGACTGGTCACCGCGCTGGGCGTGCTCGGCGCGGCGGCCTGCGCACCCGGGTCGGACTCCGAGAAGCCGTCCGGCGGCGGTGACGACCGGGCCGTGCAGACCGATGCCGCGAAGCTCGGGGACGTCACCCTGACCGTCTGGGACCAGGAGGTCCGGGGCGGCCAGGACGAGCAGATGAAGACGCTCAACGAAGCCTTCCACGCCAAGTACCCGAACATCACCATCAACCGGGTGTCGCGCTCCTTCGACGACCTCGGCGCCACGCTGCGCCTCGCGCTGTCCGGGAACGACGCTCCGGACGTCGTACAGGCCAACAACGGCCGCGCCGACATGGGCACGTTCGTGCGGGCGCAGCAGCTCGTCTCGCTGGAACCGTGGGCCAAGGCGTACGGATGGGCGGACCGCTACCCGGACAGCGTCCTCCAGTACTCGCGCTACTCGCCCGACGGCAAGACCTTCGGCGAGGGCAACGTCTACGGGCTGCCGCAGGTCGGGGAGATCGTGGGCATCTTCTACAGCAAGGACAAGCTGAACACGCTCGGCATCCAGCCGCCGAAGACGTGGGCGGAGTTCACCGCCGCACTGGCCACCGCGAAGCAGCGCGGCGAGATCCCGTTGCAGCTCGGCAACCTGGACAAGTGGCCGGCGTTGCACGTCTTCGGCACCATCCAGGGCCAGCACGTCCCAGCCGACACCATCACCACCCTGGGCTTCGGGCGCTCCGGCGCGTCCTGGACCACGCCGGAGAACACCAAGGCCGCTGAGGAACTGGTCACCTGGGTGAACTCGGGCTACTTCAACGACAGCCCGAACGGCACCGACTACGACAAGGCGTGGCAGAACTTCGCCGCCGGTCAGGGCGTCTTCCTCATCGCCGGTTCCTGGCTCGGACCGGACCTCGGCAAGGCCATGGGCGACAAGGTCGGCTTCGTCGCACCGCCGCCCGGCCCGGACGGCAAGGTCGCCGCGACCGGCGGCACCGGCCTGCCCTTCACCGTCACCAGCAAGGCGAAGAACCCGGACGCCGCCGCCGCGTACATCAACTTCATCACCAGCTCGGAGGCGATGTCCACGCTCACCAAGACCGGCAACATGCCGGTGGTGGAGACCGCCGAGCAGCAGAAGCCCGGCGGCGTCCAGGGGGACGTCTTCACCGCCTTCGGGAGCACCACCGAGTCCGGCCGGCTGGTGCCGTACCTGGACTACGCCACCCCGACGATGGGCGACACCCTCGGCGCGGCCCTGCAGGACCTGATGGCGAAGAAGATCAACCCGCAGCAGTTCCTCCAGAAGCTGCAGGACGACAATGCCAAGTTCCTCGACGGAAACGGCTGACACCGCGGCACGGGGCGGGACGGTCCCCTCAGGACCGTCCCGCCACCACGGACGCGGTAATCGTGCCCAGCGCCGACCCGGGAGACGGTCGGGCTGGTTACCCCTGGCGTACCTGCTGCCCGCGTTCGCGGTCTACGCGGCCTTCCTGCTCTACCCGCTGATCCGCTCCGCGCAGTTCTCCCTGTACGAGTACGACGGGGCCACCCTCGGCACGTTCGTCGGCCTGGCCAACTACGCCGACGTGCTCGGCGACCCCGACCTGCGGGCGTCGTTCGGGCATGCGCTGGTGCTCATCGGCTTCTACGCGGTGCTGCCGGTGCTGCTCGGCCTGCCGCTGGCCGCCCTGCTCACCCGCGCCAAGGTACGCGGGCTGGCCTTCTTCCGTACCGTCGTGTTCCTGCCGCAGGTCGTGGCCATGGTCGTGGTGGCCGTGGCCTGGCGGCGGATCTACGACCCGGACGGGCCGCTGAACGGCGCGCTGCGCGCGATCGGGCTCGACGGCCTCACCCGCGGCTGGCTCGGCGACTACACGCTCGCCCTGCCGGCCGTCGGTCTGATCGGCACCTGGGTGCAGCTCGGCCTGGTCACCGTCCTGCTGATGGCCGGCATGAGCCGGATCCCGTCGGAACGGTACGAGGCCGCCCGCCTCGACGGTGCCAGCCCGGCGCGCGAGTTCTTCGCGGTCACCCTGCCGGCCGTGCGCGGCGAGGTGGCGGTCGCGCTGACCCTCACCATCATCGCCGCGCTGAAGACCTTCGACCTGATCTACGTGACCACCAGCGGCGGGCCCGGCAACTCGACCTCGGTGCCGTCGTACGAGGTCTACCGCCGGGCGTTCGAGCTGGGCGAGGTGGGCTCGGCGACCGCCGTTGCCGTGGTGCTGACCGCGCTGATCTTCCTGATCAGCCTCGGGGTCAACCGGATCGCCGACCGGGAGAGTGGCTCAGAATGATCTCCAGGGGTGAGCGGGCCGCCAACTACCTGATCCTGTTCGCCTTCGCCGCGTACGCGCTCTGGCCGGTGCTGACCATCCTGATGGCGGCGCTCGGCCCGGACGACAGCGCCACCGGATCGGCAGGTGCCGGCGTGCTCGGCGTACACCCGGAGAACTTCACCGCCGCGTGGCGGCAGGGCCGGTTCGGGCAGTCGATGCTCACCAGCGTCACGGTCTCCGCCTTCGTGGTGACCTGCGCGACGGTGTTGTCGGTGATGAGCGGGTACGCCTTCGGCACCATGCCGTTCCGCGGCCGCAACGTGCTGTTCTACCTGTTCCTGCTCGGCATCATGGTGCCGGCCGAGGCGATCGTGGTGCCGCTCTACTTCGACCTGCGCACGCTCGGGCTCACCGACACCTTCTGGGCGATCGCGCTGCCCCAGGTGGCGCAGTCGGTGGCGTTCGGCACCTTCTGGATGCGCGCCTACTTCCGGGCCAGCCCGCCGTCGATGGTCGAGGCGGCCCGGCTCGACGGCGCCGGCTCGTGGACGATCCTGTGGCGCATCCTGGTGCCGCTCGGCCGGCCGGCGGTGACCACGCTTGTCGTGCTGACCTTCATGTGGACCTGGAACGAGTTCCTGATCCCGCTGGTCATGGCGCCCAGCGGGGAGTTGCTGACCGCACCGCTCGGGCTGGCCTTCTTCCAGGGCCAGTACACCTCCGGCTTCACCCTGCTCGCCGCCGGCGCGGTGCTCGTCGCCGCCCCGGTGGTCATCCTCTACCTGTTCCTGCAACGCCGCTTCATCCAGGGCATGCTCGAGGGCGCTGTCCGCGAGTAGGCCCGGGATTTCGGCACCGGCACCAGCGCACCACCAGTACGGGCACCAACTCCCCCACATACTGGAGGCAGCATGCGAGTCCGCTCATCCCGAACCGGCCGGGCCACCGCCGTCCTGACCGTGGCGGCACTGGCGGCGGGAACGTTCCCCGGCGCACCGGCCACCGCCGCCGGACCGCTTCCACCGAAGCCGTCCACCTCGGCCGGTACCCCGGTCGACCTGGACGTCCTGTTCGTCGGGGCACACCCCGACGACGAGGCCGGCACCCTGTCCACCCTGGGGCAGTGGCGGGAAACCAATGACATCCGTACCGGCGTCGTCACCATCACCCGGGGCGAGGGCGGCGGCAACGCCGTCGGCCCCGAGGAAGGTCCGGCCCTCGGTCTGCTCCGCGAGGGCGAGGAACGGCGGGCCGTCGGCAAGGCTGGCATCACCGAGGTGTTCAACCTCGACAAGGTGGACTTCTACTACACCGTCTCGGCCCCGCTGAGCCAGCAGGTCTGGGACGAACGCGACACGCTGGCCCGGGTCGTCCGGCTGGTCCGGCAGACCCGGCCGGAAATCCTGATCACCATGGACCCGGCGCCGTCACCGGGCAACCACGGCAACCACCAGGAGTCCGCCCGGCAAGCCATCGCGGCCTACTACGCCGCCGCTGACCCGAACGCGTTCCCCGAACAGCTCCGCGACGAGAGACTCAAGCCCTGGGCGCCGGCGAAGATCCTGCTGAACCGGGCCCGTGGGACCGGCCCGACCGGACCGTCCTGCGTGGACACCTTCGAGCCGGTCGACCCGTCGCAGGACATCTACGGCGTCTGGTCGGGCGCCGTTTCCCAGCGGCAGGGCCGCACCTGGGCCGCCATCGAACGGGACGCCCAGCGGGAGTACGCCTCGCAGGGCTGGGCCGGCTTCCCCGACGTACCCACCGATCCGGCGCAGCTCGGCTGCGACCGGTTCACGCTCGTCGACTCCCGGGTGCCGTACCCGCTCGCCGGCACGCCGGCCGCCGCCGCCCCGACCGCCATCCTGGACGGTGCGCTCACCCGGCCGGCCGGGACCGTGCCGCTGGGCACCACCTTCTCCCTCGACGCCCCGTTCGACGTCCGTCCGGGCGAGCCGCTCACCGTCACCGCGACGGTGACCGCGGCCAAGGCCGGGAACCTCGGTCGGTCCACGGTGGAGTTGACGGTGCCGGACGGGTGGACGGTCAGCGGTGACGGTGCGCTCGGGCGGGTACGCCCCGGTGCCACGGCCACCGCGACCTTCACCGTCACGCCACCCGCCGGCGCCGAACCGGGCTCCCGGGCCCGGATCGAGGCAACGCTGGCCACCGCCGCCGGTGCCGGGCACACCGCCCACCAGGTGGAGATCACCCCCGATGTACGGGTCCAGCAGCAGCTACTGCCGCAGGTGGGCGAGTTCGAGTCGTGGGCGGCCGAGGTCGGCGTGGCCCAGTTGCGCGGCTTCGTGCTGCCGGTGCTCACCATCGGCTCCGGCGGTTCCCGGTCGATCGCGTACACCGTGACGAACCACAGCGACACCGCCCGGTCCGGCACCGTCACACTGGACCTGCCGGACGGGTTCACCGCCGACGCGGCGAGCAGGCCGTTCACCGGGCTGGCGCCCGGCTCCTCGGCCACCGTCACGTTCGTCGTGACGAACACCGACGCCGCGCTGCCGACCAGCAACACGGGGGGCGACTACGCGTACACGGTCACGGCCACCACCGAGGGCGGCGGGACGTCTGTCACCAGGCCGGCCCTGGAACTCGTCCCCACCACCACGATCGAACCGGCGGGGACGGCTCCGGTCGTCGACGGGGTGCTCGGCGACGGCGAGTATCCCGGTGACCCGCTGGACATCTCCCGCGTCTGGGAGGGCAGTGCGTGTGACTCGGCCGCCGACTGTTCGGGCACCGCGCGGCTGACCCGCAGCGGCGACACCCTGCACATCGCGGTTCAGGTCAACGACGACGTGCGAGGCACCGCCCTGGCCACCGCCGACTGCAAGCGGCACTGGCGTACCGACAGCGTCGAGATCGCCCTCGACCCGCGCGGCACCAGTGAGAACACCTCGACCACGATGAAGCTCGCGGTGTTGCCGTTCACCGCCGAGGGGCCGGCGTGCGCGCTGCGCGACGCCGACAACCACCAGGGCCCGGCCGCCGAGACGGCGCCGGGTGTGCGGTGGGCCAGCACCGTCTCCGACACCGGGTACGTCGTGGAGACGGCGATCCCGCTCGCCGAGTTGCCCGACGCGGTCCATCCGGACCGGCTGGGGCTGAACATCCTGGTGTACGACTCAGACACCCAGGACAAGACCGGTCAGACCCGGATCGGCTGGTCGACGTGGGGTGGCGTGCAGGGCGACCCGTACCGGTGGGGCGTGGCCCGGCTGGCGGACCTTCCGGCGCCGCCGGACCGCCCGGCGGACGAGCCGGTGATCCCGAGCGACGCGCTGGCCAGCGTGGACTCGCCGCAGAGCATCGAGCAGGCGGTCCGGATCGACGTACCGCTGTCCGGTGGACCGGCCGCGCCCCGCGACCAGAGCGGCTGGGTCACCTCGGCCCGGGTCGGTGAGGCCGGCGGTTCCGGCGTCACGGTGCGGTTGCGGGCCACCGGCGCCGGCTCGGCGCACGTGTTCGTGGTCGACTCGGCCGGGGTGGTCGGCACGCTTGTCGTGCCGGTGGCCGGGGCGGGTCGGGTGACGGTGACCGTACCGCTGACCCGGGCGCTCGGCGCCAACCCGCGGGCGCTCGCGGGCTGGGCCGCACCGGACGGCGCGGGCACCCTCGCCTCGCAGCTCAAGGTGGGCTGACCGGCTCGCCACGCGCATCGACCCGATTCGCGGACCGGCAGTGTCGACATCGACTCGGTTCGCGGGCGAGATCGACTCGGTTCGCGGGATGTCGGGGGGTTGCGGTCGCCGCAACCCCCCGACACGCCGCACATCGCGACGATCAACGCGGGTGGGATGCCAGTGGTTCCGTCGACCCGGCCGCCAGGGCGTCAGTGACGTGCCGGATCGCGTCGCGCATCAACTCGCCGTACCCGTCGTCCGGCAGTGCGTCCAGGAACTCCCGGGCGGTGGCCAGGTGCTGGTGCGCGCGCTCGGTGTCGCCCAACCGGCGGTGGCAGTCGGCGAGGTTGAGGTGCAGCGACGGCAGGAACGCCCGCACCTGCGGAGCGTGCGGATACTGTTCGGCCCGCTCGTCGATGCGGCCGGCGACCGCGGCCAGGGCCCGCTCGTCCCAGCCGAGTTCCGCCTCCGTGGTCTCCTGGAGATCGGCCAGGTAGTGCGCGATCGTGCAGCGCTGGAAGGCGTCGCCGGCCTGTGCCCAGAGCGCGGCGAGCGTCTCGCGGGCCTCGGCGCGCTGCCCCGACCGCCCGAGCGCGACGGCGGCACCGATCTTCGCCATCATCTCGTCAAGCCCCTGCGTGGGCGGCCCGGCCGCGGCAGGCTTGGACGGCTGGGGCGCGGCCGGCTCGGTCGCGGCGGGCTGGGTCGCGGCAGGTTCGTTGGTCGTAGTCACGCAGCCACCATGAGCCCTCGACCAGCTCGAAGGTCAAGTTCCGACGCAATACTGATGACTACGTAGTGCGACGTTGTTCGACCCTCAGTCAGAGGACGCGTGTCCCTTTGCGCTGCTGTAGCCCGCGCAACACCCGCGCCAGGCTCGCTTTATTGTCTATGGCCAATGCTACTGAGCAAGGGATCGAGTTAGCGCTGAGTAGCTGTTGCGAATGGCACAGCATGCCCGAAGGGCGACGAGAGACAACGTCCGCCCACGCGACGTTGAGGAGCAGGATCCACTTCGATCATTCTGTCGATAGACCAGGGCTCGTAAACGCCACGCTAGCCGTGATCGACTCAATGTCGGCGAAGCGGGGCGGTCCCGCCCTCAGCGACACCCCTACATCGCCGACAGTGAGTCGACCAATGCCAGGACGCTCGTTTGATCCGACGTGACACACTGTCCCGACGGGATCGAGATCTTGGACAAATTCCGTCCAGATAGGACGACATCTGTCCAAGATCCAGCTGTCTCCGGGTCAATCGGTTCGTCTTGCCGGACAACGTGGACGGACTGCGGTTCCGGCAGAGGCATCACCGGCGGGCGTGCCGGATCGAGACCACGACGGTCGCGACGGCGAACAGGCCACCGGCCAGTCCCACCACGGCGAGCGGCGGCGGACCGGCGGGTTGCCCATCAACCCGCAGCGCACCGAGCACGTCGACCGCGGCGATGTCATTGACGATGGCGTACCACACCGGCAGGTAGAGCACCTGGAACAGCCGGTTGGTGCGGCTGAGCACACCACAGGCGATGGCGAGGGACGGCACGAACAGGCAGCCAGCCGCCCATGCCACCGCTGCTGCCCGGTCGGCCGCCAACGCCATCCGCGCCGCCGGGCCAAGTCCGACCAGGACGGTCACCAGCAGACCCGCCGTCCACTCGGCCGACAGCCGGACGCGTATCGCTGGGTATCCGCCGAATAGCGCGTCCACCCCGTATGCGACCGGCTGGGTGCCGAGTCGAGCCCAGAGCAGAATCGGCCAGATGCCCGTCGCGAGCAGCATTGGCCCGGTAGCCACCGAAAGCGGCAAGACCAGGGCGAGGACGGTCAGCACCGCCACGCCAAGCCACCACCACACCGACCCCGCACGGGTCAGGACCCGCAGTTCACCGGCGAGCACCCGGCCGAACGCGTGCCCGGACCGGGGTGCGGTCATCACCCGGGGCAGGTGCCCGGCAAGACCGCCGACCGGCCCACCGGGCGACGCCGGTACCACCGGCGCCGGCGCCGGGACCAGCGGAGGCGACGCCGGGACCGCCGGAGCCGGCGCCGGGCCGACCGGGACCGGACCCGCGCCACAGGAACCCGGAGCCGAGCCCACCGGAGCCGAGCCCTCGGGACCCGGAGCCGTGCGGCCCCGGCCGCGGGCCGGATCGAAGCGGCCGAACCAGAGGGCCGGCAGCATAGCCAATCCGGCCGCGAGCGCGATCAACGCACCGCGTTGCGCGAGGAACTCCGTGGTCACGTCCAGCCCGGACCAGGCGAACGGCCGGGGCGGCTGGTCGAGGTACATCAGGCCGATGCCGAGTTCCTGCACGGGCAGCCGCTGGGCCGCCAGGTCCGCGCGGACCGACTCGGCGAACGGTCGCACCCCCAGGCCGCCGAGCGGCGCGGCCGGCGAGGCGGCCACGATCAGCCCGATCATGGCCAACAAAAACCACACGATGTTGCCCAGCCCGGCCCGCAGCACCGGCACGGTCTCGAACAGCACCGCCATCGCCGCGGTGGCGGCCAGCACGGGGACGGTCAGCAGGAGGTACGGCAGCACCAGCGCCACGGGATCGACGGTCCGGGACTCGCCCCGGGCCACCTGCATCACGCCGGCGGTAAGCACCAGCATCGCGGCCATCGAGCCCAGCACCATCAGGTTGCTTGTGAACTTGCCGAGCAGGTAACCCGTGGTGCGCACCGGGCTGGCCGCGAGCAGTTGACCGACCCCGCTGGTCCGGTCCCGTTCCACCGCCACCCTGATCGCGTAGAAGCCGCCCAGACTCAACCACAGCCCGCCGGCAAGCGCGGTCACCGTGCCGACGTAGGCACTGTCGTAGCTCCCCCGGTACGCGCCGAGGCTGACGACCGTCCAGCGCGCGTCCGCCGCGGGCACGGCCACATAACCCAGCAGCACCGCGGTCAGCAGGATCATCAGGTACGCCGGCCGGCGTACCCGTTCGCGGAAGTCGGCGAGGGCGATGGCGCCCACCACGCGCGGCCTCATCGACCGGCTCCGCTCGGAAGGCCGGTGCGGGCGGTGACCACGGCGAGGTAGGCGTCCTCCAGGTCGGGCGCCACCGGGCTCGCGTCCGGGCCGGGCGGCACCGGCGACACCAGCCGGACCCGGACCCCGGCCGCCGTCCGCACCAGCCGGCTGACCACGTGCCGGGCCTGAAGCCGGGGTACGTCGGCCGGGGCGACAAGCGCCTCCCACACCTGACCGTCGACCGAGTGGAGCAGTTCCTCCGGGCTGCCTCGGCGCAGCAGCCGACCGCCGGCCAGCACGGCGATGTCACCGGCGACCGACTCGATGTCCGAGACGATGTGCGTGGAGAGCAGCACCACCCGGTCGGCGGCCAGGTCGCTGAGCAGGTTGCGGAACCGGACCCGCTCCTCCGGGTCCAGGCCGGCGGTCGGCTCGTCGACCACAAGCACCGCCGGATCGGCGAGCAGGGTCTGCGCGATGCCGACCCGGCGCAGCATCCCACCGGAGTACGTGCCCAGCGGTCGCCGGCCAGCGTCACTCAGGTTGACAAGTTCCAGCAGTTCGTCGACCCGTCCCCGGGCGGAGCGGGCGGCCAGTCCCTTCACGGCGGCCAGGTAGGACAGAAACTCCCGGGCGTTCAGGTGGGGATAGACCCCGAAGTCCTGCGGCAGGTAGCCCAGGGTTCGACGTAGCGGATCGGGCCGGGCCACCACGTCGGCGCCCTCGAACAACACCCGACCGGTGGACGGACGGGTGACCGTGGCGGCGATCCGCAGCAGCGACGACTTGCCCGCGCCGTTGGGACCGAGCAGTCCGACGAGACCGGGGCCGAGCCGCAGCCTCACCCCGTCGACCGCCCGCTTCCCACCCCGGTAGACCTTGCTGATGTCGATCAACTCCAGCATCAACCGGCCCTCCGTACCCGGCTGGCCCGGCCCTCGCCGGCCACGGCGGTGATTACCCGCGCGCTGCTCGGGTCGCTGGGGATGCTCCCCGTCCCCGCGCGCTCCGCCAGCCGGTACGTCTCCGGGCCGTCGGGAACCGTGACAGTGACCGCGCCGATGTCGGCACGCGCCTCGACCCGCCGGGGTGCGGCGGCGAAGGAGAGGGTGACGCCACCCTCGGTGGACCTGGCGACGACGTCGGCCGAACGCGCCCCCGTGACCTCCACCGCGTTGTCGGCGCGCAGGCGCAGCCTGCCGCCGGGTTCCTCCACCCGAAGCCAGCCGTCGGTCACCGAGGCGGTGAGATCGACGCCCGGCTTGACCGCCCGCACCGGTCCGCCGGCGCTTGCCACCTCGATCGCCACCCCGGGTGGGACGTGCACGACGTACCGGCCACCGCAGTCGGGGACGATCCCGCTACAGGTGACCGACAGTCGCAGCGTCCCGTCGTCCATCGACCACCGCGCGTTGCCGTCCCGGGTGGCCTTCCCGGTCAGGGTCCGGTCCACCCCGATGGTGCCCGCCGGTCCACCGACCAACCGCAACTCGGCGCCGCTGTTCTCGATCGCGAGTGCCGTGCCGGTGAACGGGAAGTCCCGCCCGGCCGCCGACTCCTCGTCGATCGCCGCGAGGTCCCCGCAGCCGGTCACCGCGATCAGAACGGCGCTGGCCAGCGCCGTCCGGATTCCCAGTCGTTCCATCCCACTCCCGTCCCGTACTTCCACTGCCGGTCCGGGACCAGCAGATCATCGGGCGGGGGTGGCGGGCACTGGCGCCAGTGGGCCGGATCGGGGTATGGCCAGGCATACTCTCAACCCCGGTACGGGCGGGCGGCGCGGGCATCCCGCAACGCGTACGCCCACCAGGTGAGCTGGTCGAGCGCGGCGCCGGCGGCGATCCGACAGTCGGCGGACGGCTTCGGCCAACTGCCGTCCGCCGCGAACAGATCCCAGTAGCAGGGCAGGATGACGGTGTTACGAATGGTCACCGCGTTCAGCTCGGTGAACATCTGCCGCAACTGTTCGACGGCGTACCACCCGCCGGAGTCCCGGCCGTACGCCACCACGGTCACCGGCTTGGCCCGCCACGGCTCGTCGTACCAGTCGATCATCAACTTCAGCGGCGCCGGCACACTGCGGTTGTACTCGGGGGTGACCACCACGAACGCATCGGCGGAGGTCAGCCGCGGCGCCAACCGGCGTACCGGCTCGGGGGGCCGCTCGTCGCCGTCGCCGAGCGCCTCCGGCAACTCGGCCTCGGCCAGATCCACGAGGTCCACCGTGAGTTCCGGCCGGCGCCGGGCCTGCCGGACGAACCAGTCGGCCACGGTGGGACCGAACCGCCCCCGCCGGGTACTCCCGATGATCACCGCCACCCGTAGTCGGTCGTCGGACATCCCGCACCCTCCTCGTCGCACCCGCCGGCACCTCCACACGATCGCCCCGCCCGCTTACGGTCGCCTTCAGCTCGGCTTCAGCCGTCCCCGGCCGGCCGGGCCGGTTCTCGTACGCTGGGCCGATGCGATTCGGGGTGTTGGGCCCGTTGGCGGCCTGGACCGACGCCGGCGAGGCGGTCACCGTTCCCGGGCTGAAGGTGCGGGCCCTGCTGGCCGACCTGATCGTGCACGCCGGCCGGCCGGTTTCCACCGACCGGCTCGTGGACGACCTCTGGGGTGACGGCGTACCGGCCAACCCGGCCGGGGCGGTCCAGGTACGGGTGTCCCAGCTTCGCAAGGCGCTGGCCGACGCTGAGCCGGGTGCGCGTGACCTGGTCGTGTCCCGCCCGCCCGGCTACCTGCTCCAGGTCGACGCCGGAGCGGTGGACGCCGGGCGGTTCGCCGCGCTCACCGCCCGGGCCAGGACCGTCGCCGATCCGCGAGATCGGGCGGCGTTGTTCGCCGACGCGCTCGCGTTGTGGCGGGGACCGGCGTACGCCGACTTCGCCGACGAGGAGTTCGTCCGCGCAGCGGCCAACCGGCTGGAGGAACAGCGGCTCGCGGTCCTGGAGGAGCACGCCGAGACCCGGCTGGAACTCGGCGAGCACAGCGCGCTCGCCGCGGAGCTGTCCGACCTGGTGGAGCGGCATCCGCTGCGGGAACGGCTGCGGGCGGCGCAGTTGCTCGCCCTCTATCGTGCCGGTCGGCCGACCGAGGCCCTGGACAGCTTCCGCGACCTCCGGGAGCGGCTGGCCGACGAGTTGGGCCTGGACCCTGGCCCGGGCCTGGTCGCCCTGCACCGGTCGATGCTCGCCCAGGATCCCGCGCTGACCGCCACCGGGACGCCACCGGCGAACCGGCCGCCGACCAACCTGCCCGCCCCGGTGACCGCGCTGATCGGCCGGGACGAGGCGATCGACGAGGTGCGGGCCCTACTCGCGAAGGGCCGGCTGGTCACGCTCGTCGGCTCCGGCGGGGTGGGCAAGACCCGGCTCGCGATCGAGACGGCCCGGCAGCTCCACGACGAGTACGACAACGGGGTATTCCTCGTCGAACTCGCCGGCCTCGACCGGGCCGCCCCGCCACCACCGGGACCGACACCACCCGGGCCGACGACCCCGGGACCGACACCGCCGAGACCGACGACCCCGGAAGCCACGGCACCGGGAGCCACGGCACCGGGACCGATGACGCCAGGACCGGGTCCGGGATACGCGCCGGCCGAGGCGGTGCTGGCCGTGCTGGGTATCCGGGATGCCGCCGACGGGCAGCCCGGCTCACCGACCGAAACGCTTGTGGCGGCGTTGCGCGGGCGCCGGAAACTGCTCGTGCTCGACAACTGCGAGCACCTGGTTGAGGAGGTGGCGGACCTCGTCGACCGGATCATGCGCGGCGCGGAGGGCATCTCCGTGCTGGCCACCAGCAGGGAGCCGCTCGGCCTCGCCGGAGAGGTGCTCTGGGACGTACCCCCGTTGACGGTGCCGGAGCCCGGTGCGGACGCCGCGGCCTGGGCCCGGTCCAGCGCCGTCCAGCTGTTCGTGACGCGGGCCGCCGCCACCGCGAAGGGTTTCGCCCTGGACGCCGAGACCGGGCCGGCCGTAGCGCTGCTGTGCCGCCGGCTCGACGGCATCCCGCTGGCGCTCGAACTCGCGGCCACCCGGGTGCGGGCGCTGGGCGTGCACGGCCTGGTAGCCCGGTTGGATGACCGGTTCCGGCTGCTCGCCACCGGTCACCGCGGTGCGCCGCACCGCCAACGCACCCTCACCGCGATGGTCGACTGGAGCTGGGACCTGCTCAGCGAGCCGGAACGGGTGGTCCTGCGCCGGCTCGCGGTGCATGTCGACGGCTGCACGCTCGAATCGGCGGAGGCGGTGTGTGCCGGCGACGACGTCGAGACGTACGCGGTGCTGGACCTGCTGGCCCGGCTGGTTGACCGATCCCTGGTGGTGATGGCCGAAGGCGGCGAACCGAGGTACCGGCTGCTGGAGTCCGTCACCGCGTACTGCCTGGACCGACTGGCGGAGTCCGGCGAGACCGACCGGATCCGCATGCGGCACGCCGGCCACTACACCGAGCTGGCCGCCCGCTCCCGGGCCGGGCTCACCGGCCACGGGCAGCGGGAGTGGCTGCGCCGGATGGACGCCGAGTCGGCCAACCTGCGGGCCGCGTTCGACCACGTGGTGCGGCGCGGCGCCGCCGAGCCGGCGCTGCGGCTCGCCACCGGCCTCGTGTGGTACCGCCAGCTGCGCGGCCGGCTCGTGGAGGCGGCGCGCGCGCTGGACACCGCGCTGGCGCTGGCAGACGAGAATGCCGTGGGCCGTGGAACGGTCACCGGTGCCGGTGGTGGGGGCGCGATGGCCGGCGATGTCGGCGGGGTGCCGGCGGCGCTGCGCGCCGACGCGCTCGCCTGGCGCGCCGGTCTCGCCGCCATGCAGGGCGAGGTGACCGACTGGCTGGTCCGGCGCGATGAGGCGCTGGCCGCGTACGCGACAGCCGGCGATCCGCACGGTCTGGCCCGCGCCCAGTGGTTCCTCGCCCACGTCGGCACCGACCTGAGTGATGTCGACGGCGGCACTGCCCTGCTCACGGCCGCCCTCGCGACGTTCCGGGATCTCGGTGACCGGTGGGGCGAGGCGGCGGTGCTGAGCGTGCGGGCGAAGCTGGCACACGCGGCCGGCGACACCGGGTCGCTCACCCGGGACGCGGCCCGCAGCGCGGAGCTGTTCGACCAGCTCGGCGACCGGTGGGGAGTCCTCCAGGCGACCGAATGGCTCGGCAGCCTGGCCGAGATGGCGGGCGACCATGACCGGGCGCTGCGCCTGCACCGGGAAGGACTGGAGATCGCCGAGGAGTTGGGTCTGTGGCCCGACGCGGTCGGCCGGCTCGGCTGGCTGGGCTGGACCTGCGTGCAGCTCGGCGACTACCCGGCCGCCCGCGCCTGGTGCGAACGGGCGCTGGCGATGTCCGAGGAGCACGGGTTCCGCTTCGGTCGGATCCTCCTGGAACTGGTGCTCGGCATCGCCGCAAGGCGGGACGGCCTGCTCGACCTGGCGGAGACACACCTGGGTGGGCTGGAACGGGGTGCGTCAGCCGACGACCCGCCGTTGTACCTGTCACTGGTCCTCACCGAGTTGGGCTTCGCCGCCGAGCTGCGCGGCGACGCCGCCGAAGCGGTACGCCGGCACACCGCGGCCTTCACCACGGCCGGACAGCTCGGCGGCCCTCGTGACGTCGCGTACGCCCTGGTCGGTATGGCCGGTGCGCTGTCGGTGGCCGGCGAGCACCGGTCGGCGGCCCGCGTGCTGGGGTCCGCCGAGGCAGCCCGCAGGTCCGGTGGGCTACCGGCCGGCCCCGCCGAGACGGCCGACACCGACCGGATCGTCGGCGCCGTCCGGGCGGCGCTCGGTGACGCCGACTACGCGATCGAGCTGGAGCGCGGCGGCGCGCTCACCCCCGAGGAGGCCCTGCGGCTGGCGACGGTCCGCGCCGCACACTGGTCTTCTGCGGCGTCCGGGCACTGCGCCGAGCACGCGTGTCCCGCCGAAGGCGAGCGTCGCACCGACTCGGCCGATCGGCTAAGTTGATCACCGTGCGACACTTCGGATCCGACATAGTCACCGTCGCCGACCAGCTCACCGAGGCGTACGTCGAGGTGTTCAGCGGTCCACCGTGGAATCACCGGCACCCGGCCGACACAGTGGACTTCCGCAGGCGGTTGGTGGAGGACGCCCAGCGGCCCGGATTCCGGGCCATCCTGTCCTTCTCCGATCGCGGCGAGGTGGACGGCTTCGTCACCGGCTGGCCCACCCGACCCCCGTTCCGCACCGACCGCGCCTACGGCAGGGTGCTCGACCGGCTCGGTCCCGACCGGGTCGAGGAGCTGCTGGTCGGCGCCCTCGAAATCGACGAACTGGGAGTACGACCGCGGGCCCGCGGCACCGGCCTGGGCCGCCGGCTGCTGACCGCCTTCACCGCCGACGCACCCGAGGGGCGGGCCTGGCTGCTGACCTGGAACCAGGCCCACGACACCCTCGCGTTCTATCGCCGGATCGGCTGGCCGGAGCCCGCACCCCGGCCGGGCCGGGAGACCGACATCGTGGTGTTCGTGTCTCCGTCGCCCTGACCGGGCCTGGTGCTGCTCACGGTCGTCGGGGCCTGGCGGGTGACCGTCACGTGGCCTTGGCCGCCGGGCGGTAGGAGACGATCACCACGCCGGAGCTGAGCGTCTGCGTGTCGGCCAGTTCCAGCTTCGGCGCGGCCTTGTCGATGGTGAACTGGTTGGAGAGGCTCTCCCCTCCGACGAACACCGGGTGGATCCAGAACCGGGCCTCGTCGAGCAGACCGTCGCGCAGCAGGTCGTACGCGAGCGGCCCGAAGCCGTACATCAGGATGTCGCCGCCGGGCTGCTCCTTGAGGGCCCGCACCTCGTCGAGGGCCTGGTCCCGCCGGATGATTGTGGAGTTGGTCCAGTCGGCCGTCTCCAGGGTGTCGCTGACGACGTACTTCGGCATCGTGTTCATCTTGACGCCGAACTCGCCGGTCTGCTCCTCCATGGTCGGCCAGCTGGCGGCGAAGCCGTCGTAGGTCCGCCGCCCCATCAGCAGCGCGTCGCAGGTCTGCAACAGACCGAACGCGTACGCGCCGGCGTCCTCGCTGAAATACTCCATGGTCCAGTTCTGCGGGTCCTCGATGACGCCGTCGAGGGAGACGTAGGTCGAGGCGATGATCTTGCGCACTGTGGTCCTCCGGTATTCGTCCTGGCTACTTGCCGAGACCACGATGCCAGCCGCCGCTTCAGGTCCCCTTTCCGTCGGCTTACGACCGGCCGAACCGCACGGCCCGCACCGTGGCCATCCCGGGACGACGTGGCCACGCCACCGCGCCGACGTGGCCACGCCACCAGACCGGCATGGCCACGCCACCCGGACCGAACTGGCCTCGCATCCCGACCGGCATCGCCCGTTACCCGGTCGATATCGCGGCGCGTAGCCCGAGGGCGACAAGTACCACCCCGCAGGTCCGCCGCGCGATGGCGGCGAACCGTGCCGAGCGGACGGCCCGCCCGACCCGGGCCAGCACCACGGTCCAGCCGACCAGCCAGGCCGCGATGAGCACGGCGTGCGCGGTGGCCAGCAGCAGGATCTGGTACGTCACGGCACCCCCCGGGTCGACGAACTGCGGCACCAACGTCAGGTAGATCGAGGCGGCCTTCGGGTTGAGCACGTTTACCAGCAGTGCCTGCCGGTACGTCGAGCCGCGCTCCCGCACGTCGCGGTCCTGGGCACCGCGGTCCGCTGAGCGCGCACCCGTCGACCCGCGCCACATCCAGATGCCGAGCCCGACCAGGTAGCCGGCGCCGACCAGGCGTACCACGGTGTAGAGCTGGCTGGACCGCATGACCAGGGCGGACAGTCCGACGGCGGCCAACCCGGCGTGCGTGTACAGGCCGGTGACGGTGCCGGCGATCACCGGGCCGCACTGGCCGACGCCCCGGTCGGTGACCCGCTGGACGAGCAGGGTGAGGCTCGCCCCGGGAGTGGCGACCAGCGGAAGGACGGCGATTAGGAACCCGCCCGCCACCAGCACCGTCACCTCACGCCACCACCCGGTAGTGGGTGACGAAGCTGCCGTCGTCGCCGAGCACGTGGTACGCGAGCCAGGGTGGCGCGTCGGTGTCGGCCGGCCGGTCACCCTCCCAGGGCATCCGCAACGCCCACGTGATCGCGGGCGCCACCAGGAGCGGACGATCGGCGAAGGTGGCCGCGGCGGCGGTGTGCGCGTGCCCGGTCAGCACGGCGACGACCCGCGGGTGGGCGTGCAGCAACGCCGCGAGGTCGGCGGCTGGGCGCAGCGGCCAGGTGTCCGGCAGGGGGTGGTGCATCCGTACCGGCGGGTGGTGGAAGGCCAGGAACGCCGGCAGGTCCGGATGGCGGGTGAGCTGGTGGTCGATCCATTCGACAGTCTCTGGCGCCAATTCCCCGTGCGCCTCCCCGGGGACCGTCGAGTCGCACATCAGGATCACCGCGTCGCCGACCCGGTGCAGGCGATTGACGGGTTCGTCGGCGGGCGGTTCGCCGAGTAGATGCTCGCGCATGGGCGCCCGGGCGTCGTGGTTGCCCGGCGCGAAGAGCACCGGGACCGGCGCCGTGAAGATCCGCGCCGCCGTCACGTACTCGTCGGGCTCGGCGTGGTCGGCGATGTCCCCGGTGACCAGGATCGCGTCGACCGGCCGGGGCAGGGAGCGCAGGTGGTCCATCACCCGCTCGGCGCGGTGCTGGGTCCGGTCGGTGCCGTCCAGGTGCGGATCGCTGACGTGGGCGAGTACGAGCATGCGGTGGCCTCCCGTGACGTCTCTAACGCTAAATAATGTTTAGGCGTTAGGCACGTTAGCGTATTGTTGGCCGGGTGATCAATCTGTCGCTGGGCCTGGCGAGCACGATCCGCCACGACGGTCACGGCGGGGTGGCCGACGACCTCGTCGAGCCGGCCGGCCTCACCGCCTGGGTACGCGACCGCGCCCCACACCTCGGCGACTGGGCGGCGGGCTTCGCCGCCGACGAGGAGGCACTGGCATCGGTGGTCGCCCTCCGCACCGGGGTCCGGGCCCTCTTCGCGTACGCGGTGCGGCCGGGACCACCGAGTCCCGCCGACGCGCACCGGTTGCTGCCGCTGCCGGCGGCGCTCGACCGGGTCAACTCCGCCGCCGCCCGGGTCCTGGTGACGCCGCGCCTGACCTGGGTGGACGGCGACGACCCGGTCGGTCGGCCGGTGCCTGCGGGCGCCGACCCGCGGACCGCACTGCTCGCCGCGCTGGCCCGGGCCACCATCGACTTCCTCTCCGGCCCCGACCGGCCCAACCTGCGCGCCTGCACGGCGCCTCGCTGCGTGCGCTACTTCGTCAAGGGCCACGGCCGGCAGGAGTTCTGCAAGCCGTCGTGCAGCAACCGAGCCCGGGCGGCCCGCCACTACCAGCGCCAACAGGCCGCCGTGGCCACCGTGCCGGCGGGCGTGGCGACTGAGCCCGGCGGCCGGGCCTCCAGACCCGTCGACCGGGACCGTTGAAGGACCGGCCGCTCGGGCCAATACCGTGGTCGGCGCGCTTGGTCAGGGCCGACAGCGACGCCGGGACCGGAGGCTACCGGAGGCGATCGACGGCGGGGGTGGGCTTCCTGTCATCCTGCTCGGTTCGGCCGGGTTGCCGAATCCGCACTGTGCCAGGCATGACCAGGACGACCGCGATGGCCGTCAGCACCAGAAGGGCCGCGGCAGTCAGTAGTGCGGCGTCGAACCCGGCCACGGTGACCTCGGTCGCGTTCCGGTCGGGCGCCCTGCGGAGCGCGCTCGCGGCGGCGGTAGCGGCGATGCTGTTGAGCAACGCGGTGCCGATCGAGCCACCGATTTGGGTCACGGCATTGACGGCGGCGGAAGCGGCACCGGTGTCCTCGTCGCCGACTCCACTGGTCGCGGTGGCGACCGCGGGGGTGATGGCGCACCCGAGGCCGAGACCGATCAGGATCTCCGCCGGCAGGAACCGGGTGAGATAGAGCCCTGCCGTCCCCGGCGTGATACCGATCAGCAGCGCCATTCCGGCTGCCATCACGAGAAGCGCCGGAACGATGAGGTGACGTGCCGCCAGCCGGGGGGTGAGCAGGCCAGCGATCAGCGTCGAGCCCACCCCGATAGCCAACGCCAAGGGCAGAAAGGCCAACCCAGCCCGGATCGGTGAGTAGCCAAGAACCTGCTGGAACCAGTAGGTCAGCACGAGGAAGAACCCGAACAGCGCCAGTTGCGGCAGCCCAACCGCGAGGAACGCCCCACCTCGTGTCCGGTCTAGAAGCACCCCGAGCGGCAGCAGAGGCCGAGCGGCTACCCGTTGCCCGCGGACGAACACCACAAGCATCGACGCGCCGAGCGCCAGCAGGGCGGCGACGAGCGGGTCAGTCCAGCCCCGGCCCGCGACCTCGGTCATGGCGAAGACCAACGCCGTCATGCCGAGCACGCTGCTGAACGCGCCCATGAGATCGAGCCGTACCCGGCGAGCCGGCCGATCAGCGCTCATTCCCTTGACTCCGATCAGAGTGCCGATCACGATCGGGACGTTGATGAGCAGACACCAGCGCCAGTCGAGGTACTGGGTCAGGGTGCCGCCGAGCAGAAGCCCGATCACCGCACCCGCTCCGGTGAGCGCTCCATAGACACCGAATGCGATTCCACGCTCCCGTGGCTCGACGAACGTCGCCGAGATCATTGCCAACGCGGCGGGTGCGAGCAGGGCGGCAAACACGCCCTGGGCGGCGCGGCCGGCGAACAGCAGTCCGGCGGTCGGAGTCAGACCGGCAAGCGCTGACGCCAGCGCGAAGCCAATCAACCCAAGCGCGAACGTCCGTCGCGGACCGATCATGTCGCTGAGTCGTCCACCGAGTAGCAGCAACCCGCCGAACGCCAACGCGTAGGCGGCAACCACCCAGCTACGAGACGCGTCGCTCATCCCCAGGTCGCGCTGGAGGGAGGGCAACGCGATGGTCACGACCGTCGAATCCAGGACCACCATGAGCTGCGCCGATCCGGCTGTCGCGAGGACCCACCAACGGCGATCGGATGCCACCACATGTCCTCCCCGAGGACTAACTTACCGTTGTTAAATTACTAGAACAATGTACTGGCAGGGACGCGCGCGGTCGCGCCATTTATGGGCTCGACCCAGCACCAGTTCGCCCGCCACTGCCCCGACCAGGAAATCCGCCGCGCACACCCGCCATGTCGGAAGTCGGCAGCAGCGGGCGGTGAACTGACCTCGGGCCTGTGCCCGGCGCGGGGCCTTCCTTACCGTCGAGGCGGGCCGCTGGCTGTTTCCGGAAGGCCGGTACGCTGCCCGCCGTGGCGGGACTCTGGCGTGGTGTGGCGGCGACGGTCAGTCGGGTGACCCGGCGTGGTGCGATGACGCGGGGGCCGGTCCCCGCCCAGCCGGCGCGTCGGCGCCAGGTCGCCGCCTTGCAGCGGCGCCAGCTCAGTTACGCGCCGGAGTTGGACGGGCACGCCGACCCAGGTGAGATCGTGTGGACCTGGGTGCCGTACGAGGACGACCCGCGCCAGGGCAAGGACCGCCCGGTGCTGGTGGTCGGCCGGTCCAGCCGGACGCTGTTCGGCCTGATGCTGTCCAGCCAGAGCGACCGGGACGGGCAGCGACACTGGCTCGCGCTGGGCCCCGGCGCCTGGGACCGGGACAACCGACCGAGCTGGGTCCGGCTGGACCGGGTGCTGACCATGCGCGAGGACGGCATCCGGCGCGAGGGGGCGGTGCTGGACCGGGCCCGGTTCGACCGGATCGGCGCGGCGCTGCGGTCCGGATACGGCTGGCGCTGACGGTATTCTGAATCGGCTCCCATCGACGTACGACGAAGTGGGGTCGACGGTGTCCGAACAGAGCCGGGTGGACGAGCAGAGCCAGGTGTCCCAGCAGAGTCGGGTGGACGAACTGCACACCGCTGAGCGTCGACTCCAGGCCGCGCAGCTCGCCAGCGACGTGGCGGAGCTGGACCGGCTGCTGGACGACCGGCTGATCTTCACGCTGGGGCCGGACGGCCGGTGTTACACCAAGCAGGACGACCTCGCGGTGCACAGCACCGGTCAGCAGGCGCTGACCAGGGTGGTCGAGGAGGAACTGCGGGTGCTCGTGGACGGTCGGACCGGGGTCACCTGGTTTCTCGGCCAGATCGAGGGCACCTTCGCCGGCAACACGTTCGCCGCCCGGATGCGCTACACCCGCACCTGGCTCTACGACGACAACATGGGCTGGCGTCTGATCGCCGCCCACGCCAGCTCACTCTGACGCCGTCCTCGAGTAGCCGCGCCGAGGCGGAACATTGCCGCCCCGCCGCGGTCGCGGCTAGGTTGTGTCCACCGACCCCGGAGGTGGCTGGTGCGGACCATCGACTGGCGCGCGGACCGGATCGTCCTCATCGACCAGACGCGACTCCCCGGCGAGCTCACGTACCTGGAGATTTCCTCTGTGGACGACCTGGTCGACGCCGTACGCCGGTTGGCGGTGCGGGGGGCGCCGGCGCTGGGCGTGGCCGGGGCGCTCGGGGTGGCGTTGGCCGCCCGGACCCTCGACGGTGATCCGGACGCCGTCCGGACCGCCGCCGCGACGCTACGCTCGGCCCGCCCGACGGCGGTGAACCTGGCCTGGGGCGTGGACCGGGCGCTCCGTCACCTGCACCGCGGCCCGGACGCCATCCTGGCCGAGGCGCTCGACGTGCTGGCCGAGGACGTGCGGTGCTGTCGGGAACTCAGCCTGCGCGGCGCGGACTGGTTGGTCCAGACCGTCGGTCGGCCGGTGACCGTGCAGACCCACTGCAACGCCGGCGCGCTTGCCTGCGTGGAGTGGGGCACCGCGCTCGGTGTGGTCCGCGCGCTGCACGAGCAGGACTCGCTGGGTCACGTGTACGCCTCCGAGACCCGTCCGCTGCTCCAGGGCGCCCGGCTCACGGCCTGGGAGCTGGCCCGGCTGGGCGCCCCGCACACCCTCGTGGTCGACTCGGCCGCCGCCACGGTGCTGGCCCGCCGGCTGGCCCGGGCGGTGGTGGTGGGCGCTGACCGAATCACCGCCAATGGCGACGTGATCAACAAGGTGGGCACCTATCCGCTGGCCCTCGCGGCGGCGCAGGCCGGCGCTCCGGTGCTGGTGGCCGCCCCGGAGTCCACGATCGACCTGGCCACCCCGACGGGGCAGGATGTCGAGATCGAGATCCGCGATGGGACGGAGATCGTCTCGGGGAGCGGTCCGCGCACGGCCCCGGCCGGCACGGAGACGCTAAACTTCGCGTTCGACGTCACCCCCGCCGCCCTGGTCGCCGCGATCGTCACCGAGCGGCGGATAATCCTGCCGTCCGCCGGCGGCCGCCCCGACGAACCACAGCCCTGAGGAGCCGGATGCGCGACCGCTGGAACCCGTCCGACGCCCCGCCCGCGACGGACCCGCTCGGGCAGCTCGTGTACGCGTCCCGACTCATCGGTCAGGATCCGGGTCTGGTGCTGCACGGCGGGGGCAACACCTCAGCCAAGATCACCACGACGGACGTGCTCGGCGAGCCGGTGGACGTGCTGTACGTCAAGGGCAGCGGATGGGACCTGGCCGACATCGAGGTCGCCGGCTTCGCGCCGCTGCGCCTGGCCCGGCTCCGGGCGCTGCTCACTCTCGACCAGCTCAGCGACAGCGACATGGTCAACGAGCTGCGCTGCGCGTCGCTGACCGCCTCGGCGCCGACGGCAAGCGTCGAGTCGCTGCTGCACGCGCTCCTGCCACACCCGGTGGCCCTGCACAGCCATGCCGGCGCGCTGCTCGCGCTTACCAACCAGCCGGACGGCCGGGCGGTGGTCGAGGAGGTGTACGGCCCGGACGTGGTCGTCGTGCCGTTCGTGATGCCCGGTTTCGACCTGGCCCGCCGGGCGGCCGAGATCGTCCCCACCGAGGTCGGCCCGGACACGGTCGGCCTGGTGTTGCTGAACCACGGCCTGTTCACCTTCGGCGGGGACGCCGAGGAGGCGTACCGGCGGCACATCGACCTGATCTCCCGCGCCGAGGCTTACCTGGCCGATCGGGCCCGGCCGGCGCCGAGCGCCGCTGAGCGCCCGGTCGTGGACCCGCTGCGCCTGGCCCGGCTCCGCCGGGAGGTCTCCGCCGTGGCGGAGACGCCGATGCTGCTCGGCCGGCACGAGGATGCCGCGATCCGGGCGTTCGTGACGCGGCCGGATCTCGCCTCGGTCGCCGGTCGCGGTCCGGCCACCCCGGAACACGTCATCCGGACGAAACGGCTCCCGCTCATCGGTGACGACGTGCGGAGGTACGCGGCGGACTACCGCGACTATGTCGAGCGGCACCGGGAGCGGCGGGCCGAACCGGTGCGGATGCTCGACCCGGCGCCCCGGGTGCTCCTCGATCCGGAGTTCGGCCTGCTCGCCACCGGCCGGCGTCCGGCCGAGATGCGGATCGCGTACGACGTCTACCGGCACACCATCGACATCATCTCCGCCGCCGAGGCGATCGGCACGTACCAGGCGCTCTCCGCGGCGGAGATGTTCGACATGGAGTACTGGGAGCTGGAGCAGGCCAAACTGCGTCGCAGCGGCCCAGCTCCCGAGTTCGCGGGCGAGGTCGCGCTCGTCACCGGCGCCGCGTCCGGCATCGGCCGGGCCTGCGCGGACGCGCTGCGCCGGCGGGGAGCGGCCGTGGTGGGCGTCGACATCGCCGAGGAGATCACCGGCGCCGACGCCGACGACTTCCTGGGCGTACGCGCCGACGTGACGGACCGGGTGGCGCTGTCGTCGGCGGTGGACCGGGCCGTCGAAACCTTCGGCGGCCTCGACATGGTGGTCGCGGCGGCGGGGATCTTCCCCAACAGTCGCCACCTCGCCGACCTGGACGGCCCCACCTGGGACCGGACGTTGGCGGTCAACGCCGGTTCGGTTGCCAGCCTGTTCGGGCTGACGCACCCGTACCTGGCGCTGTCCCCGCGCGGTGGCCGGGTGGTGCTGATCGCCTCCCGTAACGCGCCGGCGCCCGGCCCGGGTGCCGCCGCCTACTCGGCGTCGAAGGCGGCGGCCGTCCAGGTGGCCAGGGTGGCCGCGCTGGAGTGGGCGCCCGACCGGATCCGGGTCAACGTCCTGCACCCGGACGCGGTCTTCGACACGGCGCTCTGGACGCCGGAGCTGATCGAGGACCGGGCCCGGCAGTACAGCCTGAGCGCCGAGCAGTACAAGCGGCGGAACCTGTTGGGCACCGAGATCACCAGCGCCCGGGTGGGCGAGGTGACGGCGGCCCTCTGCGGCGAGGCGTTCGCCGCCACCACCGGCGCCCAGATCAGCGTCGACGGCGGCAACGAGCGGGTGATCTGAAGCCGCCGGAGGCTCAGCGACTGCCGGAGGCTCAGCGGACGACCTCGTACCGCAGGTGAGTGACGCCGATTCCCTCGACAACCCTGGTCGGGCCGACCAGCTCCACCGGCACCGTGGCCAGTTCGCTGAAGAACGGGGTGCCGGAACCCAGGAGGACCGGCGCCAGGTCGACATGGATCTCGTCCAGCAGCCCGGCTTCCAGGCACTGCCGGGCGATGGTGCCGCCGTTCACGACCACCCAGCTGTCCCCGGCGAGTTCCCGGGCCGTGGCGACCGCCGCCTCGATGCCCTCGGTAACGAAGACGAAGTTCTCGTCGGCAACCGGCCGGTCGGTCGGCGGCCGGTGGGTGAGCACCACGACCGGCACGTCCATCGGGTGCCGGCCACCCCAGCCGTTGGTGGCGTCGTACAGGTGCCGGCCGACGACCAGGGCGCCGGTCCGCTCGTTCAGCTCTCGCAGGTGCTCGGCGCTGGCCTTCGAGGTACGTAGCGTCATCCCCGGCATCGCGGTGGGGGTCTCCACGTCGCCGTTGCCGTACCACCGGAACAGGTGGTCGAACCCGGACTCGTTGGGGCCGGAGATGTAGCCGTCGATGGACATCGTCGCGCCGGTCATGACCTTGGACATCGTCTCGCTCCTGTCGTTCGCGTTTTGCCGTCACCCATGCGTCGACCGGGGAGCGGCCCGGGAGGACAACTTCCGGCAGAAACTTTCGGCCGGATCCGCCGAACGGTGTACGCCGGGTTCATCGCGCGGGGCGACGCTTTCGACGCGGCTCGACGGAACGCTGAGGAGGCCGGAGCGGGGGCTGCGGCATCGGGGAGGGAAACACCATGAAGGCGACCACCGCGTGCACGCCGACAGCGACCACGAGATCGAGCCGGCTGGTCCTGCTCGACGTGCTGCGCGGGGTGGCGATCCTCGGGACGCTTGCCACAAACGTCTGGGTCTTCGCGCACCCGGACGGCGAGTACGCCCTGGTCGCCGACGCCGGCGCCATCGCACCGCTGGCGGACTCGCTGGCCGAGACCGTGCTCCGGTTCCTCGCCAACGGCAAGTTCCTGGCGATGCTGACCATCCTGTTCGGCGTGGGTCTGGCCATCCAGCACCGGTCGGCGGTGCGGCGCGGGGAGCGCTGGCCCGGGCGGTATCCACGCCGGGCGCTCCTGCTGTTCGCCGAGGGCACCCTGCACTACCTGCTGATATTCGCGTACGACGTGCTGATGGGGTATGCGGTGACCGCGCTCCTGGTGGCCTGGCTGCTCGGCCGGTCGTCCCGGGTGCGGAACGCCGCCATGTGGCTGGCGGGTGGCGTTCACCTGACCCTCATGCTACTCGGGACGGCGGCCCTGCTGGCCGCTCCGGCGTCCGCGTCCACCTGGACCGTGGACGAGAACCTGCTGCGCACCGACAGCTACCTCAACCAGGTGTGGATCCGGCTGGAGCACGCCGGGCTCCTGCGCGCGGAGCCGATCTTCGCGTTCGGTCTGCTGGTCTTTCTCTTCCTGCTCGGAGTGCGGCTGTTCCGGGCCGGGGCGTTCGCCCCCGACGAGCGTGGCCGCCGGTTGCGGCGTCGACTGCTCTGGGTCGGTCTGGCGATCGGCCTGCCGCTGAACATCGCCAGCACGGTCGCCGGACCCGATCTGGTGCTTGTCGACCGGTACGTCCTGCCGCCGCTTGTCACCCTGGGCTACCTGGGCCTGATCGGCACGATCCTGGACCGGATCGCCCGGCCGGGGCCGGTGTCGACAAGCCTCGCCGCGCTCGGCCGGACCGCGCTCTCCGGCTACGTCCTGCAGAACCTGCTCTGCGCGATCCTCTGCTATGGCTGGGGCGTCGGGCTCGCCACGTCGTCGCTGCCCCGCCCGTGGTGGGTCCTCGGTCTGTGGTTCACGGTAAGCGTCGCTCTCGTCGTGCTCGCCCGGGTGTGGTTGCGACGCTTCGACCACGGACCGCTGGAGGCCGTCCAACGCCGGCTGCTCGCGTCGCGATCGGCCTGAGAGCGGCAGCGCTCGGCCTGGGGATCCGCCTCACCGGGTGGAGACGATCGTTCCCTGCGCCGCGGCGCAGAGCACGGCCTCCCCGTCCTGGACGACGAACAGGTCGCACCGGCAGAACGCCTGGCGCCGGCTGGCGTGCACGACGGTGGCCCGGGTCCGGAGCAGGTCACCGGCGGCGGGCCGGAGGTAGCTGATGGTCAGCCCTCCGGTGAGCACACTCGGCCCGAGCACCGACCCACCGGCGAAGGTCAGCGCGTTGTCCGCCGCGTAGCTCAGCACGCCGCCGTGCAGGTAGCCGTTCTGCTGGCGCAGTTCGTCCCGCGCCGGCAGTTCGAGGACCGCCGTACCGTCGCCGAACTCGGCCAACCGCGCGCCGAGCAGCACGCTGAACGGTTGCGCGGCCAGCAGCCGGCGGGCCGCCGCCAGGTCGACGGGCGGATTCGCGGGCTCCGTCACTGTCTCCTCCTCGCTGTCGTCCGGGCCGCTTTCCCCGGTCAGTGTTCCCGGTCAGTGTTTCCCGGGCGGGACCGGATATCGGTCGTAGCGGCGCCGGACCCGAGGTTGGCTCCACCGCCACACCGGGCGCCACAGCACGCCGGGCAGGCCACGGCTGCGTTCCTCGCGCGCCACCCGGGCCCGTGGGTGAGCCAACCAGCCGGCCGAACCGGAGTCGTACCGGGTGCGGAAGTCGATCGCGGCGACGTGCCGCACACTCTTGTAGCCGTAATGCTCGGGCGCCACCAACCGCACCGGCGCGCCGGCGGCGAGGTCGAGCGGCGCGCCGTCGAGGGTGTCCGCGAGCAGCACGTCCGGGGCCGTGGCGTCGTCCAACCGCAGGCAGGCCCGGTAGCCGTCCAGGCCGGTGAGGGTCACCCACCGGACGTCACGGTGTGGTCGGACCAACTCGGTGAGGTACGCCAGCACGGCGGCGAACGGCACGCCGCCCCAGCACAGCCCGGTCGCCGTCCAGGTGGTGACGCAGTGCAGATCGGCGCGGAGGGTGGCGCGGTCGGCCAGCCGCATGACCTCGGGGACGGTCAGTTGGGTGGGTCGGCGGACCGTCCCGCCCACGGTGATCGTCGGGAGCGCCGGCGGGGCCGGCACCATCGGGGCGAACCAGGGCAGCCCGAACCGGCGCAGCGGCGCGATCCGTTGCCCCGTCGGCAGTGCGGGAGCGGCGGATCGCGTGGGCGACGTCGCCTCCCGGGGTCCCTCGGACACACCGCCAGACTAGAGCAAACGCTCTAGAGTGTCCGCTCTAGAGTGACGTGGCTCACCACGGACTCCCCACCGACCCGCTCGGGTCGGCCCCCGGCCGGGCGTACATTCGCGACATGCCGACCGGCCGACCCCACGCCCGCCGGACCCACTCCGACGAGCAGATCCTGGCGGCCGTACGCGATCTCCTGCTGGCGCACGGCCCACGCGGGGTCACCACCGCGGCCATCTCGCAACGCAGCGGCGCACCCACCGGATCGCTCTACCACCGGTTCGGGTCCCGCTCGGTGATGGTCGCCGAGTTGTGGATCCGCACCATCCGGCGGTTCCACGCCGACCTGTTCGAGGCCACCTCGGCGGCGGAGCCGGGGTTACCCCGGGCACTGGCCGCCGCCCTCGCCGTGGTCGACTTCGCCACCCAGCATCCGGAGGACGCCCGGCTGCTGCTGGTGGCCAGCCGCGCCGACCTGGACGCGGACGCCTCCCTGCCGGCCGAGCTGGCCGAGGCGCTGCGCACCCTGAACGACCCGGTGACCGCGCTGCTCAAGCAGGTCACCACGGAGCTGTACGGCAGTGTCACCCGGGACGGCGTGGACCGGGTGACGATCGGCACGATCAGCCTGCCCTACACGGTGGTCCGGCACCGCCTGCTCCAAGATGGGGACCCGGCCGACCTCCGGCACCTGGTGGAGACCGCCGCCCGGGCCGTGCTCACCGCGCCCTGATCGGTTCGGCGCCTGGCCGAAAGTCGAACGGGCGTACGAACAGCGCGGTACGCTGAGCCACATGAGCCAGCTCGCGTACCAGCCGTCGATGCTCGACCTCGGTGACGACGGCCCCCGGCTCGGCCGGCTGGCCGGGCAGATCCGCCGGCATTCGCTGAGCCGGGGCGCCTGGGTGGACCACCTGCCCGGCTGGGTGCGGGGATCCGACGCGGTGCTGGACACCCTGCTACACGAGGTGGACTGGCGGGCGGAACGCCGGGTCATGTTCGACAACGAGGTGACCGTGCCCCGGCTGCTGCGCTGGTACGACGGACACGAGCCGTTGCCCCACCCGGTCCTCACGGCGGCCCGCAGCCGGTTGTCCGAGCACTACGCCGCCGAACTGGGCGAGCCGTTCGTCACCGCCGGCATGTGTCTCTACCGCGACGGCCGGGACAGCGTCGCCTGGCACGGCGACACCCTCGGCCGTTCCGCGCACGAGGACACCATGGTGGCGATCGTGTCCTTCGGGTCGCCCCGACCGCTGCTGCTCCGCCCGCGCGGGGGTGGCCCCAGCCGGCGGTTCCCGCTGGGCCACGGCGATCTGATCGTCATGGGTGGCTCCTGCCAACGGACCTGGGAACACGCCGTCCCCAAGACGACCCGGGCGGTGGCGCCCCGGGTCAGTGTCCAGTTCCGCCCGGTCGGCGTGGCCTGATCAGCGCGATCCGCACATCTCCTCCTTCAGCAGCCGGTCCCAGTCGTCCAGGAATCGGGCCAGGCCGTACCGGTCGAGAGCCACCCGTCGCCCCCGCTCGCCCAGTTCCCGGGCGGCTGCCGGCTCGGCGACGAGCCACCGGGCCGCCGCCACCAGGTCGTCGACCCGGGTGGACACCACCCCGGCGCCGTCCGGGATGGCCCGGGCCGCCTCCGTGGCGCCCAGGGCGATCACCGGCACCCCGATGGTCATCGCCTCGATCAGGCTCAGTCCCAGCGAGGTCCACCGGCACAGGTGCAGGTACGCGCGGCGTCGGGCGATCCGCTCGTGCATCGGTCCCTGCGCCAGGTCCTCGTACGCGGTGACCCGGCGACCGATCGGGCCGAGCGCCATGGGCAGCGCGTCAACCCCCATGCCGTACACGTCCAGCGGGGCCACCTCGGCGAATCGCGGCATCAGGTCGGTGCCGGTGACGCGGCCCCGGCGGACCGGCTCGTTCGTGACCACGGCGAATCTCTCCAGGTCGCCGGTGTAGCCGGCGGCCGGAGGCACCACGCCGTGCTCGACCACCGTGGTTCTGGTCCCCCCGTTGTCCCAGAACAACTCGTTGAAATGCGTGACGTGGACGAGGACCATGTCGTCCCGGTCGGCCATGGGGTGCCGGGTGTTGGGAACGTCACCTTTGGGAGTGTTGTGCTCGACGTAGATCGCCGGCAGGTCCCGACCGGGCCGGCGGCCAAGCCATTCGGTGGCGAGTTCCAGTTCCTCGGGGCGTTGCAGGACGACCACGTCCACGTCAGCGGTGGCCAGTTCCTCGGGAGGAACCTCGATGACGGTGTCCGGCCAGGGGTAGGTGCGGGCCCGGCCGAGACCGTACGGTCCCCGGTCCGGGGTCACCGGCACCAGGTAGCGGTGCGGGCCCCGCACGAATGCGGTGCTCCAGGAGCCGTGCACGTGCCAGAACAGGATGTTCATCGTCCTTGCCTCCCGTCCGTCGATGCCAACCGGGCCACGGCCCCGACCACGTCGGCGGGGTCCACTCCGGACAGGCAGGGATGTCCCGGAACCGGGCAGCTCACCGCCCGGGTTTCCCGGCAGCCGGCGGTGGCGTCGCCGAGCCGAACCACCGGCACCCGGTAGGGCGCCCACTGTCCGAACGGCACGGTCGGCGCGAAGAGGCTGACCACCGGCGTGCCGACGGCCGCCGCCAGGTGTGCCGGTCCCGTGTTGCCGGTGACCAGGCAACGGGCCCCGACGAGCAGTTCGGCGAGGTCGGCGAGTGAGGTCCGCCCGCCGAGGTCGTACGCGCCGGCGGCGGCCACCGTCGCGGTCAGTTCCCGCTCACCTGTCGATCCGGTCACCAGCACCCGGTGACCGGCCCGGGTGAGTGACGCCACGATCGCCTCGTACCGCTCTGGTGGGCAGGCGCGGGCGGGCACCGAGGCACCCGGATGCACCACCACGTAACCGGTGGCGGCGTCCGCCGTGACGGCTCGCATCGCGGCGGCGTCCGCCGTGGCGGCTCGAATCGCGGCGGCGTCCGCCGTGGCGGGCAGGGTCACCCGCAGCCGGGGGTCGTCCTCCGGCGCCAACGCGAAGCCGGCGGCCACCGCCAGGGAGAGCGCCCGTTCCGGCTCTGGAATTCCCACCGGTACCCGATGGCGTACGTCGAGCAGCGAACCCGGATAGTCGTCGCTGACCGCGCTGACCCGCGGTATCCCGGCCATCCGCAGCAGCAGTGCCAGCGGCAGCGGCGACTGGTGGAAGGAGGTGAAGATCACCGCCTCGTCCAGTTCGTACCGGGCGAGGGCGGCGACCAGGCGCGCGGGCTCGGCCGGGTCCACCGGTCCCGGCGCCGGGTCGATCCACGGCAGTCGCCACTCGATCAGCTCGTCGACTCCGGGTAGCAGTTCGGCGGCTGCCCGCCCGCGCGGCCCGCAGAGCATGATCACCCGATCGGCGTGTGCGGCCACCGCTCGGATCGCCGGACCGGTGAGCAGTACGTCGCCGGCCGAGTCGCTGCGGGCCACCAGCACCCGCCCCGCCCGGCGGGCCACCGCCGTGGGCAGCGGGGTGACCCGACCCTGCCGCTCCAGGATCCACTCCACGGCGGCCGGCAGGTCGGCGGCCACGGCCGGCGCCTCGGCCACCTCCTCGGTCCTGGTCACCGGGGTCGGCACCAGCACTCCGGTGGCGCCCGCGGCCAGGGCGGCCGTCATGTCCCGACCGATGTCGCCGACGACCGCGCAGCGCCGCGACGCGGTGCCGAGCGCTGCGGCGGCGGTGTGCACCAGGCCGGGGGCCGGTTTCCGGCAGGGGCAGCCGGCGTTCTCGTCGTGCGGGCAGACCTGCCAGGTGTCGAACGGTCCGAGCAGGTCGGTGACCCGCTCGTTGACCCGGCGCAGATCGTCGGCGGTGAACAGCCCTCGGGCCAGTCCGGACTGGTTGGAGACCACACCGAGTCGCAGGCCGGCCGCGCGCAGCCGGTCCAAGGCCGCCCGGGCCCCGGGCACCGGGCGGACCTTCTCCGGGTCACCGTTGTAGGGCACGTCCTCGATCAATGTGCCGTCCCGGTCGAACAGGACGGCGTCGAAGAGCGGGCCGGGTTGGGTCCGGCCCATCAGGCGTGGTCCTCGCCCGCGCCGATCCGACCGCGCGGCAGATCGGCGCGGGCCGTGTCTCGGGAGCGCCACCAACCGGCACACCAGTGGCCGACCGCCAGCGGCGGGATCAGCACGGTGGTGACGAGCATGGTGGTGACCTCGGCGCGGGTGCGCGGGCCGGGGGCGATCCGGGCCCACGCGAACTCGGCGGTGCCGGCGGCCCAGCCGGCGGCGGCGAGCGCCGTCACTCCGGCCAGCGCCCGCCGGTTGGCCGATACCGTACCGACGGCCAGCGCCAGCCCGCCGGCCACGGCCACGGCGCCAGCCGTGGTCATCGCGACATGCCGGCGCCGCCGCCCGGCCGGCACGTCGAGCACCTCCCGCCAGCGCGGCCCGTAGCTCCGGCGCAGCAGCGCGTCGTCGGCGTTGCCACGCTGGGTACGCAGGCTGATCCAGGGGCCTTCCGGCCGTACCGGATGCCGGACGGTCCGGTCCCCCCGCACCAGGCGCCAGCCGGCCCGGCGTACCCGGTAGGCGATGTCACTGTCCTCCCGGAATGCTCGCGGGAACCGCTCGTCGAAGCCGTCGACGGCGGTCAGCGCGGCGCGGCGGTAGGCCATGTCCGCGGTGACCCACCGGCTGTCCGCGAGCCCCGAAGTGACCCGTTCCCAGTCGGTCGGTCGCCGTCCGGTCGGTAGCGGCACCACGATCCGACCCTGCACACCCCCGACGTCACCGGGCACGTCGAGGTCCGCCACCAGCCGCCGCAACCAGTCCGGGTCGGGCAGCACGTCGTCGTCCAGGAACGCCACCCATGGCTGCCGGGCCGCCCGCCAGCCGACGTTGCGGGCCGCCGCCGGCCCGCCGCCGGTCCCGGTCAGCACCTTCGCGTACGGGGTGAGCGCGGCCGGTACGGCCAGCGCGGCGCCGTGGCCCGCCCGGTCGTCCACCAGCAGGATCTCCAGGTCGGCCAGGACCGGTTCGGCGAGGTCGGCTGGCTCCCGCCGCGCCGTGCCAGCCTGCCGCGCCGTGCCGGCCTGCCGCGCCGTGCCGGCCTGCCGCGCCGTGCCGGCCTGCTGGGTCGTGCCGGCCTGCCTGGCCGTACCGGCCTGCTGGGTCGTGCCGGCCTGCTGGGTCGTGCCGGCCTGCTGGGTGGCGAGCGCGTCGAGCAGCATGGACAGGCTCGGCCGGCCGATCGTGGGAATCACGATGCTGATCATCGGTTGGTGGCCAGGTCGGCGCGGCGTACCGCGAACGGGCCGAGGGCGAGCAGGTCGATCGGCGCGGATCCGAACAGCTCCATCGCCTCGCGCGGGGTATCCACCATCGGTCGACCAGCCGTGTTGAGCGAGGTGTTGATGACGACCGGCAGCCCGGTGAGCCGGTCGAACTCGGCAAGCATCTCGGCGACCAACGGCTCGTTCTCGGCGCTGACGGTCTGCACCCGGGCCGTGCCGTCCACGTGCACGACCGCCGGAATCCGGTCGCGCCAGGAGTCGCGTACCCGATGGACGAACAGCATGTACGGGCTCGGCAGCATCCCTTCGAAGATCTCCGCGGCTCGCTCGGCGCGGACCATTGGCGCGATCGGCCGGAACTGCTCGCGCCCCTTCACGTCGTTCATCCGGGCGGTGGTGTCCGGCCTACCCGGGTGGGCGAGCAGTGACCGGTGGCCGAGCGCGCGCGGCCCGTACTCGCTGCGGCCTTGGAACCAGGCCACCAGGCCGTCGGCCGCGAGCGTCCGGGCGGCCTCGGCGGCGATCGACTCGGGGCGTGTGTAGGGCAGCGCGGCCCGCCTCAGCTCGGCCTCCAACTCGTCGTCGGACCAGCCGCGGCCGAGGTCGGCACCGGGCATCGGCACCGGCCGGTCGCCGCCGGTGGCGGCGACGTGCAGTGCCGCCCCGAGCGCCGTGCCGGCGTCACCCGCCGCCGGTTGCACCCAGATCCGCCGGTACGGACTCTGCGCGGCGAGCCGGGCGTTGGCCACGCAGTTCAGCGCCACCCCGCCGGCGAGGGTGAGGGTCGACGGTCCACCGGCGGCCTCGTGCAGCCAGCCGGCCAGGTCGAGGATGACCTCCTCGAGCCGGGCCTGGACGCTGGCCGCCAGATCGGCGTGCTCGTCGGTGAGTTCGGCCTCGGCCGGACGCGGCTTGGCCAGGCTGCCCCAGTCGATCCGCTCGATGGTGAAGCCGCCGTCGTCGGTCGTCCGGACCAGGTCGCGCAGCAGTCCCAGATGCCGGGGCTGCCCGTACGAGGCCAACGCCATCACCTTGTACTCGTCGCTGGAGTGAACGAATCCCAGGTGCCGGGTCAGGTCCTCGTACAGCAGGCCGAGCGAATGCGGCAGTTGCTGGGCGGCCAGCTCGTGCAGGACGCCGTCCCGGTAGACGCCGGACAGGTGGCTGGCCGCCTCGCCCCGGCCGTCCAGGACCAGGACCGCCATGTCGTGGCCGGTACGCTGGGAGTCGCCGACGGCTGGGTTGCCGTCGGTGGCCGGGTTGCCGTCGGTGGCCGGGTTGCCGTCGGCGGCTGGTGCGGCCAGCCCGGCGGACGCGGCGTGGGCCACGTGGTGCGGCACGAAGCGGACGATCCCGGAGTCCAGGCCGGGCAGCGCCGCCGCGAGGAACTGGGGAGCCCGCTCGGCGTACCTGACCCGCAACCAGTCCCAGGGGTCCTCCAGGCCGAGTTCGGTCGGGTCGCGAACGAGGGCCGGGTCGAACGAGTACGCCACCGCGTCGAGATCCTCCGGGCGCAGCCCGGCGGCGCTGAGACACCAGGCGGCGGACAGTTCCGGCAGCTCCCACGCCGCGAACGGCACCGGACGCTTGCCGTGCTTACGCCGGCTGAACCGCTCCTCCTCGGCGGCCGCCACGACCCGCCCGTCGATGACCAGCGCGGCGGCCGGATCGTGGAAGATCGCATTGATTCCCAAGACCCTCATGAACGTCCAGCTACCCCTGCTTCTCCGGAGTAACCGCACGATCAACGACTTCTCGGATAGGCAATATGTCCGCTCTCGGACCCGATGTCACTCGGGTGGCGCCGACATCGGTTTTCCGTCGAGGGCCCGGGCCACCGCCACCAGGTTCGCCGCCATCGCCCGACCGGTCCCGGCGGACCAGTCGTGGCCGCGCTGCTCGTCCAGGTAGTTCGGGCCGGGGCCGGGACCCGCGTGCCAGTACGTCCACGCCTGCCCCGGGATCGTGTAACCGATGTCGACGAGCGCACCACAGATCTCGCTGATCACATGGTGCGCGCCGTCCTCGTTGCCGGTGTTCACCACCCCGGCGACCCTGTTGTACGCCACGGGTCGGCCGCCGTCGTCGGTCTCCGAGATCATCGCGTCCATCCGCTCGATCACCCGCTGGGCCACCGAGGACGGCCGGCCGACCCAGGTGGGCGAGGCGACGATCAAAATCTCGCTGGCCAGGAGGGCGTCGTGGATGGCCGGCCAGGCGTCCCCCTCGCCCAGATCGGTAAGTACGCCAGGCTTGATGTCGTGATCCACAGCCCGGACGACGTCGACTGTGACACCCTGGCCCCGGAGCGCGTCGATCACCACGCCGGCCAGCGCCTCGGTGTTGGACGGCTCCGGGGACGGCTTGAGCGTGCAGTTGATGACGAGTGCGCGCACGATTCCTCCGCAGGTCGTGGTCTCGGTTGTTCCGGTGGCTCTCGTGGATTGACGGCGTGGCCGGTTGGTTGTCGGCCACCTTCCGAAGCCGTACCCGTGGATGAGCGCGGCAACCCGGCGTGGCGTCCGCGATCGTGGAGTCCGGCCACGGTCCCGGCCCGGGGGTCGCCCTGCGGGGCGGGTCCGAGAGCCGCAGAATCCACCCTGCTTTGACCGATTCACGCCAATACGCAGAATCAGCTGGCGCGATCTTCACAAAGCGTGATCATGTCGTACACGCGTGCGAACGTAGCCGCGTGCGGGAGGCCCTGGCGACATTGAGCGAGACGGTCGATGACGTTCTCGTCGGGTCGGCCTGGGCGCTCAGCGATGCTGAGTTGCTCGCGGTGTTGGACATGGCTGGAGCGCTGCGGCGCAAGGTGGACGCGTTGGTGCTCGGCTTGGTACACGAGGCCGACGGCCGGGGTTTGCCTCAGCGGCAGGGTGCGACCTCGACGACGGCGTGGTTGCGGCATCGGCACCGGATGACCGGTCGGGCCGCCCGGCTCGCGGTCACCGACGCCCAGCGGTTGGACACCGCGCCCGACCCGCTCCGGCAGGCGGTGACCACCGGTGCCGTGTCGATCGACCAGGCCCGGGTCATCGCCGACACCGTGGCCACGGTGCGGAAAGAGGCCGGTGCGGTGGCAGCGGACAAGACCGTCGGGATCCTGCTGGACTGGGCCCGCGAGTTCGACCCCGACGGTCTGCGGCGGCTCGCCCACCGGATCCTCGACCACGTCGCTCCGCACCTCGCCGAGGACACGCAGCGCAAAGCGTTGGACGCCGAGGACGCCCGGGGGCGGCGTGACCGCTACCTGACCCTGTCCCCGACCGGCGACGGCCGCCTCCGGCTGTCCGGCCTCCTGGATAGAGAAACGTCGGCCCTGCTCCGCACCGCGCTCGACCCGCTCACCAAGCCCCACACCCGCGACGACACCCGCAACCCCGGTCAACGCCGCCACGACGCCCTCGCCGACATCTGTCGACTGACACTGCGCACCGGCGACCTACCTGACTCAGGTGGGGAACCCACCCAGGTGGTGGTCACCACCAGCTACGACCCCCTCACCCACACCCTCCGCCCCGGACTGCTCGACACCGGTGACGCCGTGACCGCCGAGTCGGTCCGCCGGCTCGCCTGTGACGCCGGCATCCTGCCGGCCGTGCTGAACGGTGACGGTCAGGTCCTGAATATGGGTCGGCAACGACGCCTGTTCACCGGCGCCGTCCGCCGCGCCCTGGCCTTACGCGACGGCGGATGCGCCTTCCCCGGCTGCGACCGACCACCACGCTGGACCCAGGCCCACCACATCGTCCACTGGACCGACGGCGGCCCCACCAACCTCGACAACGGCGTCCTGCTCTGCGGACACCACCACCGCACCGTCCACCACGACGGCTGGCAGGTCCAGCCAATCCCCGGCGGCCGACCACACTTCATCCCCCCACCCTGGATCGACCCCCAACAACACCCCCGACACAACACCTACCACCAACGATGCTGAACGGGACCGGACCCGACGACATCAACCGCCACACGGCGACACGGCGACACCGCCACACCGCCCACGCTGCGGAACCGCCACGCCGCCACACCGCCCACGCTGCGGAACCGCCACGCCGCGACGCCACCGTGGAACCATCGGCGGACACCGACCCGGAGGCCGCCACGCCAGGCCTGGAACTCGGCAGCACTCACACCGCACGGACATGCCCGCAGAAGGTACGACCGGATCGGCAGCGAGGAGCTACCCGTGGTGCCAGGGCAATTCGACGGGGATCACTGGCGGTCGCCCGGCGACGATCTCAGCCAGCAGCTCCGCCAGGCCGAACGGGTACACGGTTTCGGTGGTCGCGCCCAGATCGGCCACCGTCCACCAGCGATAGCCGGCGTAATGGCTCCGCTCAAGTTCGGTGAGCCCGGCCGGGTCGACCTCGTGGCTGGTGACCCGGTGCAGGAAGAAGTCGTCCCGGAACAGGCCGCTCAACCACAGATCGGCGTGGCCGCCGCTGTACGCCACGGGCGTCAACTCCTCGGCCGCCGCCCGGAGACCCAGTTCCTCCGCCAGCTCGCGGACGGCTGCCGCCGGCAGGCTCTCCCCCGGCTCCACACCGCCACCGGGCGTCAGCCAGATGTGCCCGGAGTGCGGGTCGCCGGCCACCGTCAACGACCGGATCAGCAGGACCCGGTCCGCGCTGTCGACCACCAGCACGCGGGCGGAGCGCCGGACGTAGGCGGGGGTGAGCGGCTTTGCCATCCGGAGGTAGGCGCTGCCGTCCCATGCGGCTGCCTGTTCGACGAGCCGGTAGCCGTTGGCCGCATAGAACGGTTTGGCGTGCAGCGCGACGCCCACCCTGACCTCGTCGGCTCCGGTGCGGTCCTGGTAGTCAGCCTCGACCCGCTGGAGCAACCGGCTGGCGATGCCCCGCCGGGTGAGGTCCGGATCGACGTAAACGTGGCGCACCCGGTCCCCGCGCCAACCGGCGAGCCCGACAACCTCCGTACCCACGCGGGCCACGAAGAGCTGACGGTCCCGGATCATCCGCCGCAACTCGTCCTCATCCACATCGCCGAGCAGCGTCTCGACCTCCGTTGCCGAGTAGGCGGACGGCGCCTGTGCCGCCAAGGCCGCGTACCGCACCGCGATGAGGCGAGGCAGGTCGGAGGGGTCAGCGACGTCAATCCGGATCTCCACCACCGATGCACGGTACCGGGGTACGGCGTTACGGTCGACGTATGTCGATCCTCGTCGCGCCGTACCATCTCGACGAACATCTTCCGGAGCTGGACCTGTTGCTGCCCCCCGGGACGGCGGCGGAGACCGTGGTGCCCGACCTGCCCGCGGGTGACGCGTGGCGCCGGCTCGGTGACTTGTACGACGCGGTGGCCCGTGCGGTCGACCGGGATGCCCGGGCCGGCGCGGCGCCGACGGTGGTTTCGGGCGACTGCATGGTGTCGCTCGGCGTCCTGGCCGGGCTGCAACGGGCGGGTCTGGACCCGGCCGTGGTCTGGTTCGACGCGCACGGCGACGTGCAGACGCTGGAGACCACCACGTCTGGCTATCTCGGCGGCATCCCGCTGCGGATAATGACCGGCTACCGCCCGGACCTGATCTCCGAGCGGCTCGGGCTGCGTGCCGTCGACGAGGATCGGGTGCTCTTGGTCGACGCCCGCGACCTGGATCCGCCCGAGGTGGACTACCTGTCCAGCGCTCCGATCCGGCGGTCGTCGGTGGCAGCCCTGGCCGCTCCGGACCTGGCCAGCCCGGACCTGACCACGCCGGACGTGGCCAGCCCGGCTGCCCGGGGCGGGGACATGCTGCCCGACGGACCGTTGTTCCTGCACGTCGACCTGGACGTCGCCGATCCCGCCGAACTGCCGCCGCTGCGCTATCCGGCGGTTGGTGGACCGTCGTTGACGACGGTGGTGGCGGCGATCCGGCGGGTCCTGTCCAGCGGACGGGTCGTCGGATACGACATCGGCTGCACCTGGCTGCCCGGACACGAGGTATCCAGCACCTCCCGGGCGCTGCTGCTCAGCACCATCGTAGACCCCGTCTGATCATCCACCGTTCCCGAGGAATTTAGTGCGGTCGATGGAATTGCGCACTAGCGTGAGGACACCCCACCCCCGGAGGTGTCCCATGGAACGTCGTACCGTGCTACGCGCCGCCGTTGTCGGAGCCGGCACCGCCGCCTTCTCCGGAGCCCTGTGGCAGCAGGCGTTCGGCGCCGTCGCCCAGCCCGGCCCCGGGCCGTACGGAACGCTGCTCGCCGCCGACGTCAACGGCATCCAGTTACCGACCGGCTTCGCCAGTCGGGTGATCGCCCGCTCTGGACAGCGGGTCCCCGGCACCTCGTACACGTGGCACTGGGCGCCGGATGGTGGCGCCTGCTTCCCCAGCGGCACCGGCTGGATCTACGTGTCCAATTCGGAGATACCGATCTTCGGCGGAGCCGGTGCCGTACGGTTCAACGCCGACGGTTCGGTTGCCTCGGCGTACCGGATCCTGTCCGGCACCAACGTCAACTGCGCGGGTGGCGCAACCCCCTGGGGCACCTGGCTGTCCTGTGAGGAGGTTCCGCTGGGTCGGGTGTTCGAGACCTGGCCGGACGGCAGCCGGTCCGGCGAGGAGCGCACCCGGATGGGCCGGTTCACCCACGAGGCGGCGGCGTGCGATCCGGACCGGCGGGTGGTGTACCTGACCGAGGACGAGGACGACGGGTGCTTCTACCGGTTCATCCCGGACACCTGGGGGGACCTCCGCACCGGGCAAGTTCAAGTCCTCTGTGGACCGTCAGATCCGGTGACCGGCCCGGTGACCTGGCGGGACATCCCGGATCGGGACGGCTTTCCGATCGCCACCCGGCACCAGGTCGCCGCGGCACGGCATTTCGACGGCGGCGAGGGTTGCTGGTATGACCGCGGCGTCTGCTACTTCACCACCAAGGGCGACAACCGGGTGTGGGCGTACGACGCGGTCCACGAGGTGCTCGATCTGGCGTACGACGCGGCGCAGGTGCCCGGGGGTAACGCGCCGCTCACCGGGGTGGACAACATCACCGGCGCCGGTTCGGGCGATCTGTTCGTGGCCGAGGACGGCGGAAACATGGAGATCAACGTCATCACGCCGGACGGCGTGGTGGCACCGTTCCTGCGGATCCTCGGGCAGGGCGAGTCCGAGATCACCGGCCCGGCCTTCTCCCCGGACGGCAGCCGGCTCTACTTCTCCTCCCAGCGCGGCACGTCCGGCGCCGATGTGGGCAGCGGCGGCATCACCTACGAGGTACGCGGCCCGTTCCGCCGCTGAGCCGGCCCGGTCCGCCGCCGGAGCCGGCTCAGTTGACCCGCAGTGCCCGCCAGCGAGCTGCCAGCCGGCCCGGCGACGTCCGGGTCGGCACCCGGTCGGCCGCCTGGCGGGTCACCGGCACAGCGGCGGCATTCGCCGCGTACGCCTCACGGCGCAACCGCTCGGCGGCGTCGGCCGCCCGCTCCGCCTCCAGCCAGGCGGCCCGCTCCTTCTCGACGGCGGCCTCGTGCTCGGCCAGCCGGTCGTTCCGGATCATCTGGAGCAGGAACCGCTCCTGGTCGACCGGATGCCGGCGCGGGTCCCAACCAGGCCGGTGCGCCAGCGCGTCCGCCAACCGGCCCACCGACAGCTCGCCGCGCCAGTGTGCGGCGATGGCGGCCCGGTGCAGGTACCGCTCCCGGTCGGCGTACTCGGCCGGGGTCTGCGGCGTGTGGGGGACCGGCAGCGCCGCCGCGGCGGCGACCCGGCGCAATGCCTCGTCGGCGGACAGGTACGTCTGCCAGGCCGACTCGGCCGCGTCCTCGGTCGTCACCCAGCGTTCCCGGGCCAGACGAGCGGTTTCGGCGGCCCGGTCCGCGGCGACCATCACCTCGTCGGCGTAGCGGAGCAGATCCCGCTCCTCGGGGGTGGGCGGTCCGGCGGGCCGGACGGCGTGGGCCGGGCGGATCGGCTGAACGACCAGGACCGCCATCGCGGCAAGGCCGAGCACCAGGAGGACGAGCCAGATGATGGCGGCACGAGGAACATCGAGCATGATCAGGGAGAGCGCGGTTTCCATGGGGGCACCTCGGGATCGACGCGGGGAAGGCGGACGCGGCGGACGGCGTCCAGCACCGGGCCGGAACCGCTACCGCGATCCCACGGGTCCGCGCGAGAAACGGCGGAACGGGGATCGGCGAAGGGCGACGCGGGTGGTGGGACGCCTCAGCGTCCGGGCGGCGCCCGCTCGCCGACCGACCGCGCCGCGTCCAGACCGACAAGATCGGCGACGGCTGCGACGGGAACCACCGCGTCCGTGATCTGCCGGTCGGTCCGGTGGTCGCGGGGAGCGGCCGTCGTCTGCCGCTCGGTTGCCCGCTCGTCGCTCAGGTCGAGGGTGGCGCCGTCGGCGACGGTCACCCGGGCCGGTTGGGTCGCGGTCGCGGGGCCGGAGGCCGGGCTCGCGACGACGGCCGGCACGGCAGCCGTGCCGGCACCCAGCGCGAGCGCCAAGGCGGTGAATGCGGTGGCCGCCAACATGGCGATCGACCGCATCAGCCAACGCGTCACCCACGATGCGGGGGTGAGCGCGACAGTCATGTGGCCAAACCTACCGTGTGGGGCGGGCAGTCGCACGTGGAAAGTCACCGTCACGCGTATCATGCGCGTCACGCGTATCCGCCAGGCCGCCAGCTCGGTCGTCGCCGGCAGGAACGCCATCACCGCCGCTGAGGGGAACGCCGGCACCGCCAGCGGCGGAAACGCCATCCACGCGGATCAATCGGCCGGACCGCCAGGCGAGTGCGGCCGCGCCGAGCGCCACGACGGCGCAGGCCGGAATGGAGACCCGGCGCCACCTCATGGACCGCGCTGCTCGACAGCTAGAACGGGCGATGGGTCGGGTCGGGTTCCCCGGTACGTCATAGGCGTACGCAGCGTGCTGGCCGGAGGTACGTTGCCCGCCGCGTGTGGTGCGTGATGTCGCTGCGAGCCACCTGCCGCCGCGCGGTCCCGCGCTCGATTATCTCGTGTGTTTCTGATCGGCTATCTCGTGTGTTTCTGATCGGCAGGTGGCGCGCCTCAGGAACCGGGCGAACGTTCGTGTCGATACAGCCTCTCCACGTACGTGGTGAGGATCTGGCGGGCTTCGTCGCGTTCGATCTGGCCGAGGAGAACCTGAACGGTGAGTCCGTCGGCGAGCGCGAAGATGCTACGTGCCTCGCGCTCGACGTCGACTGTGGCGCCTGTGGCGCCGACTATCTCCCGGATCAGGCGGGTGAGCACGTCCACCATCGACCGGTGACCCTCCTGGAGGATCCTGGACATGTTCGGCGTTACCGCGGCGCGGGCGACGAACGCGAGCCAGACCCGCGCCTCGGGTCGCTTGTCCACGTCGAGCAGGGCTAGGTCGACCGCCACGCGCGCCAGGGCAGCGGGTGCCGGCTGAGTGGTAAGCACCCGCAGTCTGGCGCTGAAGTTCTCGCTCACGCGGGCCATGGTCAGGGTGAGCATCTCGTCCTTGTCACGGAAGCAGCGCTGGACGGCGCCCAGGGAAACGCCGGCACGTTCGGCGACGTCACGCATGGTGACACCCTCCACGCCCTGCTCATCGGCCAACGCGCACACCGCGTCGATCATCTGGTGCCGCCGTCCGCGGTAGTCCACCTTTCTGGGCATGCCTCTCCGTCCGCCGTCACGTCCACCCGACCCGGCACGAGTGTACGATGCGATACGCTTGTATCGAATCACGACCGAACGGGGATGCATGAACACCGAGTTGTGGAGCTGGACCGCCGAGAGAATTGCCGCCGGTGTCGCCGCCGGCGAAGTCCGCGCTGCCGAGGTCGTCGAGAGCCATATCGCGCGGATCGCCGAGGTGAATCCGGTAATCAACGCGGTGACGCAGCCGCTGTTCGAGAGCGCGCGTCGCGACGCCGCAGAGATCGACCGGCAGCGCCGGACCGGCCGGCGGCTGGGACCGCTCGCCGGCGTGCCGTTCACGGTGAAGGAGAACATCGGCATCGGCGGAGTGCCGACGACAAGCGGCCTAGCCCACTTCCGGGACATGCGGTCGACAGTGGACGCACCTCCGGTGGCGCGGTTGCGAGCGGCGGGTGCGATCCCCATCGGACACAGCAACATGCCCGACCTGACGCTGGGCGGGATGCACCCGCGAAGCGAGCTGTTCGGCGACACCAGGAATCCGTGGCACCTCGGCCGCACCCCGGGCGGCAGCAGCGGCGGCGACGGCGCCGCCGTGGCGTCCGGCATGGCGCCGCTGGGATTGGGCAACGACTCGGGCGGGTCGGTCCGTATTCCGGCCGCCTTCTGCGGCGCCGCCGGCCTCAAGCCCAGCTACGGACGCTTTCCCGCCGACCATCGCATCGGCCCCGATGACCCGACTCTGGCTTCGCAGCTCATCCCGGTCGACGGTCCGATCGCCCGGACGATCGGTGACCTGCGGCTGGCGTTCGAGGCCCTGGCCGGAACCGATCGTCGGGACCCACGCGCCGTCCCGGCACCGGCGTACGGCCCCCCGACCGAGACGCCGCTGAGGATCGCGGTCGTCACCGACCCCGGCGGTCAAGGAGTGCACCCCGAGGTGCGGGTGGCGGTCAGCACGGCCGCAGACGCCCTCCGGGGGGCCGGACACGACGTTCAGGAGATCGCGGACGTCCCCCGTCTCGCGGAGACGGTCGCCGCGTACGGGCACATGATCATGACGGAGTTCGCACTCGTCTGGCCGCGTATCCGTGCCATTGTGCCCGCCGCCAGCCGCGCCTACATCGAGATGTCGATGGCGCGGACCCAGCCAGTCGATCTCCCCGGGTACGTGCGGCTGACGGCCTTGCGGCTGAGCCTCCAGCGGGACTGGGCCGAGCTTCTCCACCGGTACCACCTCGTCCTCGGTCCGGTCTTCACCGAGCCGCCGGTCGAGCCCGGCCTCGAATCGGCAAGTGCGGACGGACACGAGCGGGTGACAACGGCGATGCGGTTGTGCAGCGCGACAAGCTTCGTGGGCCTGCCGGCTGTGGCCGTGCCGGCCGGGGTCTTCGACGGACTGCCGATCGGAGTCCAGCTGATCGCGCCGATGTACCGGGAAGACCTGTGCCTGACCGGCGCGGAGGCCATCGAACGCCGGCTCGGTGGGCTGACCCCCGTCGAACCCCGGCTCGACACCGCACCGGCATCCGCGCCGGCATCCGCACCGGCATCCGCGCCGGCATCCGCACCGTCCCCGACCTGACCGGCGGCGGCCGGCGCGACCGGCGCACCGCCCCGACGACTTTCTTAGCTGGAGAAGCGATGGATCTCGGCCCCCTGACGGCATCCCCTCGCCAGTTGTTGTGCTGGCAGTTCGACCTGACCTGGTCGCTGTTCGAATACCACCTGGAACGGCTGGAACCGGCGGACTTCCTGTGGGAGCCCGTGACCCACTGCTGGACGGTCCATCCGGACGGTGCCGGTCACTGGCGGCCGGACTGGGCCGACACCGAGCCCGAGCCCGTGCCGGTTCCCACGATCGGCTGGATCAGTTGGCACATCGGGTGGTGGTGGACCGTGACCATCGACCACGCCCGGGGGCGGACACCGCGGGAGCGGACCGAGGTCACCTATCCGGGAAACGGACCCAACGCTGTCGCGTGGTTACGTGACCTCCGCACCGAGTGGCTGGCCGTGCTGGATCACCTCAGCGACGCGGACCTGCACACCCCGGCCTCCTTTCCCTGGCCGAAGGACTCCGGGCTAACGGTGGCCCACATGGTCGCCTGGGTGAACACGGAGCTGATGAAGAACGCCGCCGAGATCGGCCAACTTCGGCTGCTGCGTGCCGCGTCCGGCTGACCGGGTGGCGTTCCAACTGTCTCGTGGATGCTGGTCGATCCATGGGACGGACGGAATCTAACCCGTAGGCGCCGGCTCGCCGGCCGGGGTCGAAGCGACGGCGGCAGCCGGCGACGGGGCTGGCCGTGCCGCCGCCACGACGGCCCACGGCACCCAGATCAGCTCCAGCAGGATCCGCGGCCACACCGGGCCGACCGGGATGACGGGCAGCATGACCAGCCCTCGATCGACGGCGCCGAGCAGCGCGAACACGCCGAGCGCCAGGGTCGACCAGCCAAGACCGCGCCGGCCCGTGCGACGCAGCGCCAAACCCACACCGAGCCAGCCGAGACCGAGCAGGGCCAGGCCCAGCGGGGTCAGCCAGGTCCCCTCGTACGCGGTGCCGAACACGCCCACCACCAGTCCGCCGAGCGCGACGCCGCTCGCGGCGATCCATAGTGGATTCTGCCGACCCAACCGCGTCCACAGAACCAACAACACCACGCCCAGCAACACCGCCTCGCCGGTGGCGGCGCGTACCTCGACCCGGTCCAGCCCACGCGCCCCGAACCAGTCACAACTCGCCGGGAGCCGGCGGTCCGACAACGAATAGTCGGCACAGACGTACAGCTTGAGGGTCTTGCCGGGCTCGGCGACCGCGCGGTTGACGCCAAGGCCGGCCGGCATCTCATCGGCGCCGCAGCGCGGCAGGACCCGCGGCTCAGCTCCGGCCGCGGACCGCTGCCAGCACGAGCCGCGCCCCTGCCCGTCCCACCAGAAGTCCATCCCGTTGGGCGCCCGTTCGCCGGACGGCGACACGCCGAGCCGGTTGCCGAGGTAGCGGTTGTGGTGGGAGGTGTCGAACTGGTCCGCGAACCCGGTGTCCCCCCGGACGAAGCCGGGCACCCAGGACGTCACGAAACCGGCGTACGCGTGACCGTACACCCAGTTGTCCCGCCAGATGTTGTAGTTGCCACCCGGGTTGATGACCCCCGTGCCGGCCGGCACGCCGACCGCCGGGCACACCACGCCGTCCTCGTAACCCCGCTCGGCGTACGGCTTCGCGCAGGTGCCATCCCGGACGTACCGGTAGTAGTCCTCGTTGTTGTCGCCGATGACGTTCCGCTCGAACTTGGCGTGGTTCTGCGGCATGCCGGGGTGGTCGGGGAACGCCGAGTCGGTGGCCACCCCCGCGGTGTTGTTCGTGAACTCGTTGTCGTGCGCCCACACCGAGTCTCCGGCCGTTCCCGAGTAGCCGAGCAGGTTGTGGTGCGACTTGCAGCCCGTGATCTCGATGGCGTACCGGTCCACCTGGTGACCCCGATCGGCGTTGATGTTCGAGGCCGCCCCCGGATAGACCCCGGAGTCACCGTTGCCGTACGCCTCGCAGCCGGTGTAGAGGCCGTGGTCGTCGGCGAAGGTGAGGAAGCCGTACTCGTCGTTCCAGCGGCCGATCGCCCGATCGATGACGAACCCGTCGGTCTCCAGGATGTAGACGGCGTTGAAGGTGGTCCGCTGGGCGGTCAGGTTGCGCAGGTAGAAGCCGTTGGCGCGGTCCGCGCGGATGGCGTTGAGCTTCTGGTACTGCGCGTCCACCACCACGTCCAGCGGGTTGGCGCCGGTCCCCTCGATCTGGAGGTCCCGCTTGCCGATGACCGCCACCAGATTCTGCACGTGCGGGCAGGCCACCTGCTGTTCGTACGACAGGACCTGGTAGAGCCGGTTGCCGGACCAGGGCGCGTCCAGTCCGGCGCAGGCGCCGGTGGGCGGGGCGAGGCTGGGTTCCTCCTGATAGACGCCGGGCAGCACCAGGATCCGGGTGCCGGGCAGCCGGGCCGCGTCCACCGCGTCCTGGAGGTGACGGTAGCCGGAGCGCTGGCATTCGTCGTACAGCGCCTGGTTGCTGGCGCGCAGTTCGGCCGGGAAGCCGGCGATCCGGGTGGCGAAGTCCGCCGCGTCCGTCTTGCAGACCAGCAGCCGCGGGCCATCGGTGCGGTACGTCGGCACGCTTCCGGTGCCGTCGGGATAGACCGGCCGCCGCTCGTCGTGTGCGGCGGCCGGGGCCGCCGACGCCAGGCCCAGAAGCAGGAACGCGCCGACGACAGCGAGCCTGGTCAATGCCTTCATGGCCGGAGATTAGAGGAATTCTCGCGTTCTAACCATCCCCCACCGAGTTGGTTCACCGGCCGACCACCGGCCGTCGACCACCGGCTGCTGGCTGCTGGCTGCTGGCTGCTGGCTGCCCAGGATCAGGCGGTGAAGACGGCGTGCGACAGGGTCATGCCGACGTTCCACACACCGGCATCGACGATCTCGAAGATGCGGAGGTCACCCGCGAGGCTGCACAGGAGGTAGGCGTCCTGCCGGGACAGCCCGCGTTCCCGGCCGAGAAGGTCGATCATCCCCCGGACGGCGATGCGCGCCCCCGCCATGAGATCCGGGTCGATGCCCATGGTGCCGTAGTAGCCCGCGACCGCCTCCCGCGTCGGAGCCGGTGGCGGCGGAACAGTGAACTGAGGAGTGCTGATGCCGTGCCGCACCAGGGTGAACCGGAGAGTGGCCGTCATGTCGGTTTCCAGCGCGTTCACGCAGACCTCGCCGTCGCCCTGGGCGGCGTGCGGATCACCGCACGAGAACATCGCGCCCTCGTGCCACACGGGCAGAAGGAGTGTGGACCCGACGGTGAGGTGGCGGGTGTCGACGTTCCCGCCGCCCCCGTGCGGCGGGAAGGGCGAGGCGCGGACGATGCCGTGTGGCAGCGTGCCCATGACACCCAGGAAGGGGCGGATCGGGATCCGCACCCCGGGCACGAGTTCGGTGGTGTCACCGTCGGTGAGATCGAAGTAGCGCAGGAACGGCGCGTGTGTGAACTCGGGAAGCAGTCCCATTCCGGGCAGCACGCCGCACCATCCCCAACCGCCGGGACGCAGGTCGAGAACCTGGATGGCCAGGGAGTCACCGGGGGACGCGCCCGCCACGTGCACCGGGCCCTGGAGGTGATAGACAGTGGCCGGGTCGAGGGCGGTCCGCCCGAAGCTGACACCCCGGTGGATCTGCCGGTGGCCGGCCATCTTCAGATCGAACCGCACGATGTCACCAGAGCGGATGCTCAGCGCCGGTTCGAGGGTCGCGTCCCACTCGTGGTGGACCGCCGCGGGGTCCATGACATGCTCGGTCATCGCGTTCACACCCGGGTGCCGCTGGCGAAGGTGGGGCCACGGTCGAGGGCGTCGGCCAAGGCGGTGAGGGCGGCGTCGAGGCTGGCCAGCTCTGCCGCGTTACCCAGGCACAGCCGGATGCCACGGGCGAGCGCGGCGGTCGGACCGGACGGGTCGGCGTGGAAGAACGACGTCGGGCCAAGGTCGACGCCGAGGCGTGCCGCCGCGGCGACGACCTCGGCCGGTGTCCATGGTTCGGCGAGGTCGAGCCACGCGTGCAACCCGCCGGTACGCAGCGAGCGCACGGCCGGGCGGCCGGCGAGCAGTCGCTCTGCCGTCGCGAACCGATCGGCCAACTCGGCGCGCTGCCAGGCGAGCATCCGTTCGGCGGTGCCGTCGGTGAGCCAACGCCGAGCCAGCGCAAGGGCCACCGGCGCCGGGTTGAAGATGCTGGCGCGCACCAGCGCACCGAGCCGGTCGGTCAGCTGGGCCGGCGCCACGATCGCACCCCACCGGAGTCCCGGCGTCACGGTCTTGGACAGGCTGCTGAGGTGCAGCGTCCGTTCGGGTGCCAGCGCCGCGAGCGGAAAGGGCCGGTCGTGCTCGGGTGCCAGGAGCCCGAAGACGTCATCCTCGATGATCGAAAGGTCGCGTCGGCGGGCGACCGCGATGACCTCCCGTCGACGGGTCGGGGACAGCGTGATGGCCGTGGGGTTGTGCGCCGTCGGCATGAGATAGACCGCGGTCGGGCGGCGGGCATCGAGCGGGGCGCCACTCATGGCGGCGGCACCCGCCGGATCGGCGCCCACCGCGGCCGCCTCGTCGAGCGCCGCGGGCAGGATTCCGTGCTCGTCCATCTCGACGCCGACCACGCGCAGGCCGAGCAGTTGTGCGGCCACCTTCACCCCGGGATAGGTGAGCGCCTCGGTCAGTAGGGTGCCTCCGGGTCGTACCACCGCGCCCAGCGCGACGAGGATGGCGTGCTGGCCGCCGTGGCAGATCACCACGTTGGCCGGGTCGGGCCGCCAACCGCCGAGCGACAGCCAGTCCGCGGCGACGGCGCGGTCGGCGGGGCCGCCGATGTCGGCCTCGTAGGAGAGCAGCCCCGACAGGTCCGCGGCGTCCGCGGTAGCGCGCAGGCTGGCACGCAGCAGGTGCTCGTGTTCGCCGCGGGCCGGGGCGTTTACCGACAGGTCGACGCGGGCTGGCGAATCGGTCCCCGGCCGATCGCGCAGCGAGGGGATGCCGGTGATGAAGGTGCCACGGCCCACCGTGCCACTGATCAGACCGCGTTGCTGAGCCTCCCGGTAGGCACGGCTGATCGTCGGAACCGCGACGCCGAGTTCGCTGGCGAGAGCCCGGTGGGTGGGCAGCCGGTCTCCCGGCCGGAGCCGACCGCCATCGATGCCGGCGGCGATACCGTCGGCGATGCGCTGGTAGACCGGCCGGGCGTCGTCGACGGCCACGGCTCGCCCGGCAACTTCGAGCAGGACCGGATCGGTGGGCGGCACGGTGCGACTCACGGCACCATCCTCACAGGTCGAGCATGACGCTGGTGCGGGGGCGGGCGCAGCAGACCGCCACCTTGCCGGGGGTGACGACGTCCATGGGCTCGATGACGTAGTCCACCTCGCCGTCGTCGAGGCGGGTGACACAGGTGTTGCACAGCCCGGTGCGGCAGGAGGCTTCGGGTCGCAGCCCAGCCCGCTCCGCCAGCGCGAGGATGCTGAAGCTGCCGCTGCGCCACGGAACCGTGATGCCGGACCGGGCGAAGGTCACCAGGATGGGTCTGCCCTCGTCGTCGCGGGCCTCCGGCCCGCTGTCGGTGGACTCGTCGGCACCGAACAGGGTCGTCGCCGCGCCGAAGAACTCGTAGTGGACGCGGTCCCGGGAAACACCGCGGTCCAGCAGGCCGGTGATCACATCGGCCATGAACCCCACCGGACCGCAGACGTAGAAGTCGGCGTCGAAGGTCGGCAGGATCCGGTCGAGGGTGGCGGGGGTCAGCCGACCGGCGGTGTCGAAGTCCCGGCCGGGCACGTCGTGCGGTTGCGGGCGGCTGAACAGCAGGTGGCTGTGCAGGCCGGGTCGGCCGGCGACAACCGCCCGAACGTGCTCGCGGAAGGTCAGTTCCCGCGAGGAACGGGTCACGTGCACGAAGTACCCGTCCCGGGCGGGCCGGGCCGGATCGCGGTCCTCCGCTGCCAGGGTGTCAAGCATCGCGAGCATGGGGGTGATGCCGATCCCGGCGCTCAGCAGCACGACCGGACGGCGGCCGGGACGCAGGACGAAACGCCCCCGGGGGGCACGCGCCACCACGGTGGCTCCCACCGCGATCGTGTCGTGCAGGTGGCCGGAGGCGAGGCCAGGACGTACGTCGACCGAGCCGGGCGGCGCCGGCTCGCGCTTGACGGCGACGCGGTAGCCGAGGCCGTCGGCACTGCGTCCGGCCAGGGTGTACGTGCGGACCACGGGCCGGTCCACGCCGGGCACGTCGAGGACGAGCGTGAGGAACTGGCCCGGCTCGAAGTCGGGTAGCCGTTCACCATCAGGATCTGCGAGGTCCAACACCATGACGTCGTGGCCCTGACGGGCACGGGCGGCGACCACCAGAGGCCGATCCCCGCTCCACGAATGGGCCCTGGTGACCAACCGGTCGGCGAGCCGGCTGAGTTTGGCACGCACCAGGCCAGGCAACGCGGTCGCGGACAGCACGCGTGTGAGCTGGCCGGGATCGGGCTCGTCGCGGTGCAGGATCCGCGCCAACTCCGCCACGGTCAACCCGTCCGGACCGTGGTCCAGCAACTCGATCCGGTCGCCGGCCCGAACCGTCCCCGGACGCAGCACCTTGCAGAAGAAGCCGACGCGGCCGCTGCGCAGGTAGCGCATCGGCATGTCCGGTTCGTTCAGCCGCACCGCCATCTTGCGGCACGGGATGCGAGGCTGGGTGACCTCCAGCACCGCGTCCCCGACGCGCAGCCGATCCCCGATCAGGATCTCGTCCTCCGCGGGTCCGTCGATGGTCAACTGTTCACCGAACATGCCGGGCGGCAGCTCGCGCTCCAGTTCCCGGGACCACGCCTCGTAGTGCCGGCGTTGGTATAGCAGTACGGCCCGGTCCGGGTCGGCGGCGTCGTCGACGTGGTCGTCCCCGACGAGCCCACCGGCCTGGATGCGCCCTTCGGCCGCGATGGGGCGCTTGTCGAAGCCGGTGATGACCGTGTCGTCCTGGACGTTCATCGGCGCGGCGCGGCCGGCATTCACGGAGAGCAACGCACCGAACTCGATCATGCCAGGGACGCTACTAGTACAAACGCCTTCCTGGCAATATTGTCATAGTTACAATGATTCGACCTGGCTATTCAATTGGCCAGCAGTGCCTCCGTTGGAGACAGCCGGGCAGCCCGTAGCGCGGGATACAGACCGGCGAGCGTGCCGATCACCACCGTGGTTGCGAGCCCGCCGAGCGGCACATAGCCCGGTATCGCGACCGGCCAGCCCCGGGTCGCGGCGTACCCGGCGGTGCCCGCGACACCGACCAGCAGCCCGGCCACCCCGCCCAGGGCGGAGAGCAACAGCGCCTCACCCAGGAACTGGATACTGATGTGGCCGCGGGTGGCACCGAGCGCTCGGCGGAGCCCGATCTCACCTCGCCGTTCCAGCACCGAGATGACCATCGTGTTGGCCACGCCGATGCCGCCCACCAGCAGGGCGACCGCCCCGACTCCGAGCAGCAGACCGGTGAAGGTGGCGGTCGCGGCCACCCGCGCGAGCAACGCGTCGGACGGGCGGCTCACCGTCACCTGCTCCGGATTGGCCGGGTTGACGGTGCGCGGCAGCACCTCCCGCACCGCCGCGACCGAATCGTCAGTGGCACGCACGTACAGCGTGGTGGCGTGGCCGTCGGAGCCGAGCAGTCGTCGCGCCACCGGCCAACCGACCAGGGCCGAATTGTCCAACTCAGTCGCCAGCGGCGCGGCATCGAGGATGCCGATGACGGTGAACCAGTGGCCGCCCAACCAGACACGCGCATCCGGGCCGGCCCGACCGACGCCGAGCGAACGGGCCGCCTCCCGGCCGAGAACGGTGGTCGGATAGCTGGCGGTGGCCTGGTTCAACCACACGCCGTCCACCACCGACGTCCCGACGGTCCTGGGTAGATCGTCGTGCGCGGCGAGGACGGTTATCCCGCCACTGCGGTCGGGATCGATCTGGTCGGTGCGGTAAACCCGGGCATCGCTCACCCGGCTCGTGGCCGAGACCATCTGGACCGGTCCGACCCGCGCGGTCATCCCCAGCGCTGTCAGGGGAAGCTTGGCGTTCTCCCCGGACAACGTCTTCCCCGGAGCGACGGTCAGCAGGTTGGTGCCCAGCCGGGACAGTGTGGCGTCCAACTGGGCCCGGCTGGAGGCGGCGATGCCCAGCACGGCGACCATCGCTCCGATGCCGACGGCGATGCCCAACGCGGAGAGAACCACCCGCAGCGGTCGTGATCGCAGCCCCGCGGCGGCGACCCGGAACAGGTCCCGTCCGCTGAGTCGGGCCGGCGTGACGTCGTCGGTCATCGGGCGCCACCCCCGACCGCCGGGATATCGGCGGTGATCCGGCCGTCGACGATCTCCACCCGGCGCGGCAACTCGGCCGCCAGGGCGGGATTGTGCGTGATCACGATCACCGCCGTGCCGGACCGTTTCAATCCGGTCAGCAACTCCATCACGTCATCCCCCGAGCGGGTGTCGAGATTGCCAGTTGGCTCGTCGGCCAGCACGATGCCCGGCGTGCCGACGATGGCCCGGGCGATCGCCACCCGCTGGCGCTCGCCGCCGGACAGTTCGTGCGACCGGTGCCGCAGCCGGTGTCCGAGCCCCAGCTCGACCAGGACACGTTCGGCTCGCCGCCGCCGGTCCCGCAACGGCACGCCAGCGTAGAGCAGGCCATCGGCGACAACGTCCCGAGCCGGGACCCCGGTGGTCAGGTGGAACCGCTGGAACACGAAGCCGATCCGGCGCGCGCGCAACGCGGAAACCTGACGGTCGCTGAGCGCGCCGGTGTCGCGGCCGTCCACCCGTACCCTTCCGGTGGTGGGCCGGTCGAGGGTGCCGAGCAGGTGCAGCATGGTCGACTTGCCGGAGCCGGACGGGCCGACGATGGCCATCAGCTCGCCCGGGAGGACTCGCAGCGAGACGTCCCGCAGCGCCGCCACGCCACCCGGATAGGTGCGGGACACCCCGTCGAGTTCGATGGCCGGGGTCATGACGGGGCCGCCTCGACGACCGTTCCCTCGGCCAGTTCCGGGCCGCTGACCTCCACCAGTCCTCCGGCGAAGAACCCGGTCCGGGCCACGACGATCCGGCTCGACTCGCCGTCGAGAACCCGTAGCCCGTAGCCGCCCTCGCGGACGGCGACCAGCGCCGCGACGGGCACCGCGAGCACGTCGTCGCGCCGTTCCCGTGGTAACGCGACGCGTACCGGGGTGCCGTCCAAATCACCCAGTGCCTCCTGGTTGGTTACGGAGCAGGTGATGGAGACGGTTGGCTCCGGCGCCTGGGCCCCGCCCTGCCGACCGGATCCCGGCGCGGGCTCCTCGGCGGTGGCGACGCTGCCGACACGGGTCACGGTGCCGGGGGTGGTACGCGAGTCGGGCAGGGTGATCGTCACCCGCTCGTCGCGGGACACGAGCGACCGCTCCGCGACGTCCAGATCCGCGGTCACCACCCGCACCGTCCCGGTGTATGACAGGACCACCGTGTCCGGGGTGACCGCCCGCCCCGCGTCGACGGTCACCTGCGCGACCCGCACGTCCGCCGGCAGGAACACCACCCGGCCGAGTTCGACCACGCCGGTTTCGGCCAACCCCGTGTCCCGTTGCCAACGCCGCACCGCGGCGGCGGTGGCCGAGGTGTAGGCGTCGTCTGCGGTGAAGGCGGTGTAGCCGAGACTCCGGAGATTGCGCTCCAACTGCCGCACGTCGCCGCCGCTGGCACCCGGCTCCAGCGTCCGGTAGGCGGGCTCCGCTCCCAGCATCAGCAACACCGGTTCCGCGTCGACCGCGTACAGCGGATCGCCGCGACGCACGGTCGAGCCCTCGGCGGCGACGCTCGTCACGGTGCCGGCGAGCCGGTTACGCAGCGGCCTGGGCGTGCCGTAACCGATCTCACCATCGATCACGAGGGTGTCCACCAGGTCGGTCCGGACGATGGTCGCGGTGGCGGCCGGTGGCGGACCCGGCCGGGCAGCCTCGCCGGGGTCCCGCTCGGCGACCCACCCGACACCACCCACGACCAGGGCCGCCAGCGCGATTCCCACCAGCACCGACCAGCGGCGGCGGTGCGTCGCCATCATCTGCCGCCCGTCCCGGCTTTGGCGTCCCGGCCGCATTCCTGGTCGGCCGCCTGGTAAGCCGGGTCGTTGAGCAGGGACTTGGGCAGTTGCAGACCCCGCTCCGGATCCGGATCCGGAAAATCGGTGAGCCCCCGGTCTCGCATACAGGCGGCGTAGGCCCGCAGCGGGCCGAGGTCGGCCGTCCCGCCACCCGCGTTGGTGGGCAGGTACTGCCGGCAGTTCTGGGCGGCCGCCTTGTCCTGCGGCCGGTCCTCGAGCTCGACGTTCTTGCCCTGCTCGGGATCGGCGACCTGCACACCGTGCGAGCGAAGGCAGGCGAGGTACTGGCGCTGCCGCTCCGCCGGGTCCGCCGCCGGAGAGGCACCGGTGTCGGCTGCCGGCGAGGCGGCGCCCGCTCCGGCGCTCGCGATCCCACCCCCGTCGTCGCCTCCGCCACAACCCGAGAGCCCCAGGGCCACCAACAGGAGTGCACCGACGACACCCAACCGCGCTCTTGACGTACGCATAACCGCCCCCTCTGGTCATTGGTCCGGCCGCCCACGGCCGGCCATTAAGCCAACCCGGAAAAACTATCGAAGCGTGGGTTAGGAAAGGGTTAGCAAGAACATAAGGAAATTGTTAGCGCGGCCGACGCAACGGCTTCCTGGCCCGCAGGATGCGAATTCCGGTGCGGGCGTCCACGCCGGTTCCGGGCTATATTTGCCTCGACGCTGCACGTGGGCGAGAAATTGTCACGGGAGGACACGGTGCGAGTTCTGGTCGTCGAGGACCACCGGTTGTTGGCGGACGCCATCGCGGAAGGACTGCGGGGTGAGGCGATGGCCGTCGATGTCGTCTACGACGGTGCGGCGGCCAGTGAACGGGCCGCGGTCAACGACTACGACGTGATCGTCCTCGACCGGGATCTGCCGGGGACGCACGGCGACGACGTGTGTCGGGAGGTGACCGGGTCGGGGCGAAGTAGCCGGGTGCTGATGCTCACGGCGTCCTCCTCGGTCCAGGATCGCGTCGCCGGGCTGTCCCTCGGGGCCGACGACTACCTGCCGAAACCGTTCGACTTCGCCGAACTGGTGGCCCGCGTGCGCGCCCTGGCCCGCCGGTCGGTGCCGCCGGTGGCCCCGGTGCTCAACCGGGCCGGGATTCGCCTCGACCCGCATCGCCGGGAGGTACGCCGGGGCGACACCGAGATCAGGCTGTCCCGCAAGGAGTTCGCCGTACTCGAGGAGTTGTTGCGGGCGGACGGCGCCACGGTCTCCACCGAGCGGCTGCTGGAGAAGGCGTGGGACGAGAACGTCAACCCGTTCACCAATGTCATTCGGGTGACCTTGGTCGGCCTGCGCCGAAAACTGGGTGATCCACCGGTGGTGGAGACGGTGCATGGCGTTGGATATCGGGTGCGTTGATGCGTCGGCACCGAATCTCGATCCGCACCCGGTTGACCGCGCTCTACGGAACCATGTTCTTTCTGTTCGGACTGTTCCTGGTCGGTGCCGGCTACCTGCTCGTCCAGCACACGCTCAGCACGGGGTTGCGGGACATCAACTCGGCCATGATGCTCGACGCGAACAGCCTGCCCGACTTCAAACGCGACTATTGGCTGGACCGGCTGGCCGAACAGCGCGAGGCACAGGACTCCGCGCAGCGGAACCTCTTGTTCACCTCGCTGGCCGCCACCGCGGCGCTGGGACTGTTCTCGGTCGGGGTCGGTTGGATAATGGCGGGTCGGGTGCTGAAACCGCTGCATGTCATCATCGCGACGGCTCGGGGGGTGGCCGAACGCAATCTCGGCGAGCGGATCCGTCTCATCGGCCCGGAGGACGAGCTGAAGGAACTGGCCGACACCTTCGACGAGATGCTCGAACGCCTGGATCGGGCCTTCGACGGTCAGCGCCAGTTCGTCGCGAACGCGTCACACGAACTGCGGACCCCGCTGGCCGCCAGTCGCACCGTCATCCAGGTCGCGCTCGGTCGCCCCGACGCCAGCGCCGACACCCGGCTGCTCGGTGCCACCCTGCTCGACATCAACGACCAGCAACGAGCCCTTACCGACGCGCTGCTGGTGCTGGCTCGGAGCGACTACGCGCGGATCACGCCGCGCCCGGTCGACCTGGGCCAACTGGCCCGTCGGGTCAGTCAGGAACTCGGTGGGGAGGCCGACGCGGCAGCGGTCCGGTTCCGGTTGGACCTGCGCCCCACCGCGGCCAACGGCGACGCCACCCTGCTGGAGATCCTGCTCCGGAACCTGGCGCAGAACGCGGTCCGGCACAACCATCCCGGGGGGCACGTCGACATCAAGGTTTGCCCAGGGGAACGGGACACGGCCCGACTACAAGTCAGCAACACCGGCTCGGCGGTGCTCACCGAGGCGGACATCCCGGTCATCTTCGAACCATTCCGCCGGCTCGGCGCCCCGCGTACCGGAGCCGGACCGGGCGCTGGCGCCGGCCTGGGCCTGTCGATCGCGCGTTCCATCGTCGTCGCCCACGGCGGCCGGATCACTGCGGCGCCGAGTCCGGAAGGCGGCCTGACGGTACAAGTCGTGATACCCGCGCCGGTCAGCTGACCCGTCCCGCCAACTCCGGTGCCCGCTCCTCGGCCGCCTCGTCGTCGTGGATCGCGTCGGTCTCCTGGAGTCCCGCCCGCTGCTGGAGTCGCCGCAACGGTCCCGGCGCCCACCAGACGGCGTCCCCGATCAACCGCATGACGGCCGGGACCAGCAGCATCCGGACCACCGTGGCGTCCAGGATCAAGGCGATGATCATGCCGACGCCGATGAAGCGCATCATCGCCACGGTGGCGAAGGCGAACGCGCCGGTCACCACGATCAGCAGGAGCGCGGCCGCGGTGATCACCCGTCCGGTCCGGGCAAGCCCGGTGGTGACCGCGTCGACCGTGGCCGCGCCGTGGGCTCGTGCCTCCACCATCCGGGAGAGCAGGAAGACCTCGTAGTCGGTGGACAGGCCGAACACCACGGCGGCCATCAGCACGACGATACCGACCTCCAGCGGTGCGGGAGTCACCCCGAGCAGGTCGGCGCCGTGCCCCTCCTGGAACAGCCACACAAGCGTGCCGAAGGTGGCCGACAGGCTCAGCACGCTCATCAACACCGCCTTGATCGGCAGCAGCACCGACCCGAAGGCCAGGAACATCAACACGAAGGTGGCCCCAACCAGCAGCAGCACCATCCACGGCAATTGCGCGGCGGTGGCGTCCAGGCTGTCCACATTGCGCGCCGTCGTGCCACCGACAAGTAGCTCGGTATCTGCCGGCGGGTCGAGGGCGCGGATGCCGGCGACCGTGTCCCGCGCCTCGTCGGTGAGCGGGTCGGTGCCGGTCAGGGTGGCGGTGAGCACGGCGACGTCCTTGCCGGCACCGGCCGGCGTCACCGCCTCGACTCCGGTCACCTCGCCGACCTCGGCCGCGAAGCGCTGCACGGTGGCCTGGTCAGGCGTACCGCCGGCCGCGCCACGCAACACCACCTGCACGCCGTTGCCGCTCATCGCCGGGAACTCGTCCTTGACGGTCTCGATCGCCTGCCGCGCCGGGTCGCTACGCGGCAGCACCCGCTCGTCCACCTCGCCGAACTGGACCTGGCTGATCGGTGCGGCGAGCACCAGCAGACCGGCCAGGATCGGCAGCACCACCAGGACGGGCCGGCGCATGGTGAACCGGGCCAGCCTCGCCCAGCCGCCGGTCGCCGGGCCCGCGACCTGGCTGGCCGGCCGGCGCCGGCGTACCGACAGTTTGTCGATGCGCGAGCCGAGGATGCCGAGCAGGGCGGGGAGCAGGGTGAGCGAGACGAAGGCGGCGAGGGCGACCGCGGCCATCCCGCCGTACGAGAGCGACTTGAGGAAGCCCTGCGGGAACAGCAGCAGTCCGGCCAGCGCGATGATCAGCAGCGTGGCGGAGAAGACGACCGTACGGCCGGCGGTGGCGACCGTGTTGCGGACCGCTGCGCGCCGAGGTCGACCGGCGGCCAGTTCCTCCCGGAACCGGCCCACCATGAACAGCCCGTAGTCGATCGCCATCCCGAGCCCGAGCAGGCTGGCCACGTTCACCGCGAACGAGTTCACCTCGGTGTTCAGGGCGATGAGGTGCAGCACGCCCAGCGAACCGAGCACGGCCATGCCGCCGACGAGCACCGGCAGCAGGGCGGCGACCACCGAGCCGAAGATGACGACCAGCAGCACGAGCACGATCGGCATGGAGACCGCCTCGGCCCGAGTGAGGTCGGTTTTTGACCGTTGCGAGGTGGAGTCCTGCAGCGCGGCGGCGCCGCCGATCTCCGTCCGCACGCCCGCCACGTCGAGGTCGTCCTTGATCTCCCGGTACGCCGTCAGCTTGGCGTTCGCGTCGTCGCCGGCCAGATTGATGACGGTGAGCGCCCGTGTCCTGTCCGGGGTGGCGAGTTGCGGGGCGTTGCCGCCGAAGTAGGAGGCGACCGTGTCGACCTGACCGGCGGGCAGCGAACGCAGGACGGTGGTGATCCGTTCGGCGACGGCCGGATCGTCCACGCTGCCGCTGTCGGGGATGTGCACCACGAGGACGTCTCCACCCTGAGCGCCGAGGGCATCGGCGACGGCCGTGGCGGCCCGGGACGATTCGCTGCCGGGATCCTCGTACCCGCCCTCTGTCAGTTGCCCGAAGACTCCGAGGCCCCAGACGCCGGAGGCGACCACGGCGGTGACGATCACGGTGAGCACGGTCCAGCGGAACCGGTAGGCGAGCGAGCCCCAGGAAGCGAACACGATGGTCCTCAAGGTCAGGAGTTTCCGGCATCGAATGACTTCTGTCATCGACTGACGGAACGGAGACCTTTCCCACCGTAGGGGCAGAGTCGGCCCGGGGCCATCCGGAGAGCCGATCAGGTGAGCGACCTAACAGACGTCCGGGCACGGACCGGGACGCCCCACCGGACCGATTGACCGATCCGGCCGCACGGGGCCAGGCCGGATGACAACCTGCAAATGGGGCGACGATCGGAGCGGTCATGGGCACCAGCACGTACGTGGTGGACGGCGGCACCAGCGGACTTGGCCTGGAGGTGGCCCGGATCCTGAGCCGGACCGCCCGGGTCGTGGTGCTCGGCAACATCCCGGAGGAGATCACCGCCGTCCGGGGCGACCTGGGCTGCGACGCCGTCGTGTGCGACGTGTCCGACCCCGACCAGGTGCGCCGCGCGTTCGACACGATCGTCGAGCGGTACGGGGTGATCGACGCGGTGGCCCACTGCGCCGCCGTCTGGGCCGGCGGCCATCTCGAGGACCTCTCCGTGGATCGGATCCGGACGGCGGTGCGGGTGAACGTGCTGGGCACGGCCTTCCTGCTGCGCGAGGCGCTGCTGCGACTGCGGGAGCAGGGCCGGGGCAACATCGTGTACGTCGGCGCGGTGGCCACCGAGATTCCCCGCCCCGGCATCCCGCTCTACCGGGCCACCAAGAGCTTCGGCAGCAGCCTCGTGGAGTCGCTTGCCGAGTCGACCGGATCCAACGCCGTCAAAGTGATGGAGCTGCATCCCGGACCGATGCACACCAGGTTGCAGGAGCGGGCCGGCGCCGAGTTCCTCGACACGGTGTTCGCCACCCCCGCGCAGGTCGCCGCCGAGGTGGTCCGGCTGCTCACCCTCGAACCCGAGGAGCTGTACGTCTCGGGGCAGAAGGTGCTGCGCGCCGACGGCAGATGGTGACCGCGAGCGGCCGATGGTGACCGGCCGATGGCGAAGGTGACCGGCCGATGGTGAGCGCCGGGCCGGCCGACAGCGAGCCGCCCCCCTCGGCGTGGTCACCGCTGCGGGTGGCCGCGTACCGGAACCTCTGGCTGGCGTTGCTGGTTGCCAACATCGGCACCTGGATGCAGACCGTCGGCGCGCAGTGGCTGCTGATCGACGAACCCAACGCGTCCACCCTGGTCGCGATGGTCCAGACGGCCAGCATGCTGCCGATCCTGTTGCTGGCCCTGCCGGCCGGGGCGCTCGCCGACACGTTCGACCGGCGGCACCTGCTGATCGCCGTGCAGTGCTTCGTGGCGGCCGTGGCGGTGCTGCTGGCCGCGCTGACGGCGGCGGACCGGATGCCGCCGGCGCTGCTGCTCACCCTCACCTTCGCCTTCGGGGTGGGCCAGGCACTGACCCTGCCGGCGTGGGCGGCGATCATCCCGGACCTGGTCCCCCGGCACTACCTCCAGTCGGCTTCGGCGCTCGGGGCGATAAGCGTCAACGCGGCCCGCTCGGTGGGACCGGCGGTGGCCGGCGTACTGATCGCCCGGACCGGTCCGGCCCTGGTGTTCGGGCTCAACGCGATCGCGTTCGGGATCTTCGCGTTCGTCCTGCTCCGCTGGCGCCCCGGCGACGCCCGCTCGGTCGAGGTGCCGGAACGGTTCACCGCCGCGCTGCGGGCCGGCGGCCGGTACGTCCGGCATTCGCCGATCGTGCAGCGGTTGCTGCTGCGCGCGCTGCTGTTCCTGGTGCCGGGCAGCGCGCTGTGGGCGTTGCTGCCGCTGGTGGCCAACCGCCGGCTGGGACTCGGTTCCAGCGGGTACGGCGTCCTGCTCGCCGCGCTGGGCGTCGGCGCGATCGCTGGCGGGCTGGTCCTGCCGGTGGTCCGGCACAAGCTGTCACCCAACCAGTTCCTGCTGATCACCGGACTGCTGTACGGCCTGGCCCTGATCGTCGTCGCGGAGGTCCCTGTCACGTGGGTGGTCCTGCTGTCGCTGGTGCCGGCCGGGCTGGCCTGGGTCGTGGTGCTGTCAAACGTGAACGCCGAGATCCAGCTCTTCCTGCCGGGCTGGGTACGCGCCCGTGGGCTCGCCGTCTATCAGGTGGTGTTCGCCGGCGGACAGGCCATCGGCGCGTTGGTCTGGGGCGTCGTCGCGGACGTCACCGGGCTGGTGGTAACCCACCTGGCCGCCGCGGCGCTGATGGTGGCCGGCGCGTTGACCGTGCGGTTGTGGCCGCTGCCCGACCTGCGGGCCGACGACCGGGATCCGGTGACCTACTGGCCGGATGTCCGGCTGGCCCACGAGCCGGATCCGAGCGTCGGGCCGGTGCTGGTCACGGTGGTCTACCGGGTCCGCCCGGATCGCAAGGACGAGTTCGTGCACGCGATGGAGCAGGTGCGCGCCTCCCGGCAACGCACCGGCGCGACCCGCTGGGGGCTGTTCCACGAGGGTGAGTCACCGGACCGCTACGTGGAGGTCTACCAACTGGCGTCCTGGGACGAGCACCTGCGCCAGCACGGCGGGCGGTTGACCCGGGCCGATCAGGAGGCCGAGGAGCGGGCCCGGGCGCTGGCCGACGGCGAACCTGAGGTGGCTCACCTGCTGCCCGCCTCGGCCAGCCCGGATTCCGACTGAGCGGGGGCGGTGGGCTCCGGGACGGCCGCGTCCTCGGGCCGGATGATGGACCGGACCCGGCGCGCCAGCATGGGCAGGGCGGACACGACGAGACCGGCGGTGCCGACGGCCACCCCGGCCCGGGAGCCGAACGCGCTGCCCAGCACGCCGCCGGCCGCGCTGCCCAGCGGCAGCGTGCCGTAGATGAACAGCCGGTACCCGGCGTTGGTGCGGGTCAACGCGCCGGCCGGGGCGACCACCTGGCGCAGTGTCACCGACAGCACGTTCGCCACGCCCAACCCCGTCCCGCTGGTCAGTTGGACGGCGGCGAGCCCGACCGCCAGGGTGTTCCCGGTGCCGGGAAGCAGCGCGATCAGCAGCGGCGTACCGCAGGAGAGGCCGAGCGCGGCGGCGAAGGCCCGGCCATAACCCAGCCGGGCGGCCAGCCGCGGCGCGAGCATCGTGCCGGCGAAGGCGCCGACCCCGGCGGCGCTGAGCGCCAGCCCGAACGCGCCCGGCGTGAGTCCCCGGTCGGCCACCGCGTACACCACGAGGTTGACGGTCAGGATCTGCGCGGCCGCGTTGTAGGTGGCGGCGTGGCCGGTGAGCGCGCGGAGCACCGGGTTGCCGGCGAGCTGCCGCAGGCCGGCGAGGATGCCGACGCCGGCTTCGGATGGTGCCGGCGGCGGCTCCGGTCGCCGGGCGGCGGCCACGCCGAGCGCGCTGAGCAGATAGCTGACCGCGTCGACGGCTATCGCGCCGGCCGGACCGACCAGCTGGACCAGCCCGCCGGCCAGACCCGGCCCGGCGACCTGCGCCGCGGTGCTGCCCGGCTCAAATCGTGCGCCGCGCACCCATGCCGGTGGGCGTACTACGACCACAGCCCGGCCGGCCGCAGCCGCTGGTGCACGATGAGCATCTGCGGTAGCCGGGCCAAGATGCGCGCCTTTCGGGCCGCCCGGAAGTAGTGCTGGGCATACCCCGGAACGCCTGGTAACCGGCTGGGTCCGGCCCGCACCCGTGGATACGGTGCTCGGGTGCCCATCGATCCTCCCGATCACCTGCTCGCCGCCCTCGGCCGCCGCCGGTTCCCGATCTCGGCGTGGCCGTGGCGGGCCGCGCTGTACGTGACGACGGGCGTGCCGCCGGCCGCCGGCTGCGCCCTCGTGGTGCTGCTGGCCGCCCTGCCCTGGCTCGTCGTCGGTCGCCGGCTGGCCGCCGGCACTCCGCCGCCGCTGCCGCTGGCGCTGTTCCTCGGCATCGCCAGCGCCCTCGTCATGGTCGCCGGGCTGGCGCTGGCCCGGCCGGTGGCTCGGATCGAACGCCGGCGGCTGCGACTCGTCGACCGGCGACCACTCGGCCCGCCGACCGACCCGCGACCGGTGGCCGATCGGTCGCTCCGGTCCCGGCTGACCGACCCCGCCACGTGGCGCGAGGTGGCATACGCGATCTGCCTGGGCACGGTCGTGCCGGCGGCGTACGCGGTGGTGGCGGTGCTGCTGGTGGGAGAGCTCTCGCTGCTGGCCGGCCCGTGGCTGGTCGGGGACGGGCCGGTCGCCCTCGGCATCGCCACGGCGCGCACCACCGGCCAGGCCGTCCCGTACGCGATCGCCGGGCTGCTGCTGCTCGCGCTGACGCCGTACCTGCTCGGCCTGCTCGCCACGGGACAGGCGGCGCTGGCCCGGTCGCTGCTGTACGACGACGGCGAAACCCCGGCCCTGCGAGAGGTCGCCCGGTCCCGGGACCGGCTCGTCGACGCGTACGAATCGGAGCGGCGACGGATCGAACGGGATCTGCACGACGGGGCCCAGCACCGGGTGACCAGCCTGGCCCTGCAACTCGGGATGGCCCGGCTGGACGTGCCGGCCGGTTCCCCCGCCGCCGAGCCGCTGGCCCGGGCGCACGACCAGGCCAAGGAGCTGATGGTGGTGCTGCGCGACCTGGTCCACGGCATCCGCCCGCAGAGTCTGGCCGATCTCGGGCTGCCGGGCGCGGTCGAGGACCTCGCCCGACGGTCCGCGATTCCGGTCACCGTCCACAGTGGTGGTAACTGGGTCGGCCGGTTGCCGGAACGGGTGGAGAACGCGGCGTACTTCGCCGTATCCGAGGCGCTGGCAAACGTCGCCCGGCACAGCGGCGCCGACCAGGCGGAGGTGACGCTCGACCGGACCGGCGGGACGCTGGCCGTCGAGATCAGGGACGCCGGGGCGGGTGGCGCCGATCCCGCCCGGGGAAGCGGACTGACCGGGCTCGCCGACCGGGTCGCCGCGGAGTCGGGGCGGCTGCTGCTGTCCAGCCCGCCCGGCGGGCCCACGGTGGTGCGGGTGGAACTGCCGTGCGACCGGTGATCCGGGTGGTACTCGCCGAGGACGGGGTGCTGCTGCGCGAGGGGCTGGCCGGCATGCTGCCCCGGTTCGGGTTCGAGGTGGTGGCCGCCGTCGGGGACGCCACCGGGTTGCTGACCGCCGTCGCGACGCACCGGCCCGACCTGGTGGTCACCGACATCCGGATGCCTCCGGACTTCCGGGACGAGGGCCTGCGCGCCGCCGTGGACCTGCGCGCCGCCGATCCCGCGCTGGCCGTCGTGGTCCTCAGCCAGTACGTGCGAGCCGGGTACGCGTCAACGTTGCTCGACTCGGGCGACGGGCGCCGGATCGGCTACCTACTCAAGGACCGGGTCGCTGACGTCGAAGACTTCGTCGGGGCGCTGCGCGCGGTGGTCGGTGGCGGCACCGTCATCGACCCGGAGGTAATCCGCGCGGCGTTCCGGCAGCCCCAAGATCCGCTTGGCCGGCTGTCCGGCCGGGAGCGGGAGGTGCTCGCCCTGATGGCGGAGGGACACTCGAACGGCGCGATAGCCCGACGGCTGTTCGTCACCGAGGCCGCCGTCGGCAAGCACGTCGGCAACATCCTGGCGAAGCTGGGGCTGCCGCCGACCGACGACAGCAACCGGCGGGTGCTCGCGGTGCTCACTTACCTGCGCGGGACGGGTTGACGTCGGGCCTCCCGTGCTGCCGGTCAACCGGCGAGCAGCCAGGCGACCGCGGTGCCGAGCACCAGGAACGGTCCGAACGCCAGCTCACTGGCCCAGCGGACCCGGCGAGCCACGAGCAGGAACAGCGCGGACAGGCCGGAGACGGTCACCGCGACCAGCAGTCCGAACAGCACCGCCGGCCAGCCGACCCAGCCCAGCAGCACGCCGGTGCCGAGCGCCAGCTTGGCGTCGCCGAGCCCGAATCCACGCCGGCCGAGCAGCAGCGTGGAGGCGGCGAACAACGCCGCCACCAGCAGACCGGCGCCGCCCGCCCGCAGCCAGTCGGCCGGCCGGCCGTCCCCGGCGAGCATTCCGCCGCCGAGCAGCAGCCAGGCACCGAGCGCGGCCGGATAGGTCAGTCGGTCCGGCAGCCGGTGCACCGCGAGGTCGATCAGGACCAGCGGTACGGCCCACAGCGCCCACCAGGCGAACGCCGCGGCGGGCAGCACCGGTCCGGTGAACGCGAGCCAGCCCGCGAGCAGCAGCACGCCAAGGGTGAGCAACTCGACGACGTACGGGGGCGGACCTGTCCGGGTCCCGCACGCCGCACACCGCCCGACCGGTGACCACGGTCGCGTCGGGAGGGGGAACCGGAGCGGACGTCCGCACTCTTCGCAGTCGCGGCGGTCGGGCCGACCGGTGGGTACCGCGTAGCGGATCGCCAGCCACCGCTGCCCGGGCGTCACGGCCAGCCCGGCGAGGAGCCGGGCCGACCGGGACGGCCTCGGCGGGGACGGCGCCGCCGGCCCGCCGGGCGGGGGCGGCGCGGCCGGGGGCACGGACGGCGCGGCCGGCGGCACGGACGAACGATAAGGCTCAATCACCATTAAATCTTTCCAGATGTAATGTTCGGTCAGCAGGACATCGCATTGATAGTCAACAAGATCTTATGTCGCTGAAATGGCGAATGAAGTCACCGTCCGTGTAAACGTAAATTGCCTCTGTCGCAATGCCGGACACCAGCCTATGCTCCCCCTTTGGATGACGCGCAAGTGCCGGGACCGAGCGGGATCGGCCGGCGGCGACAGACAGTTGATGCGGATATCACCCTGCACAGGGAGGGCGACGATCGGAACTTCGGGTCACGCGTTGGCCCGGCGGAAATTCGCATGTGTCGGACGGTCGATGCGACGGTGGCGGAGGAGCGGGGCGCGTCCGGTCTACTCAGTCCATTAACCGCCGGGCATAGCTGCGCAATTTTCAGCCAGGCCGTGACGGTTCCTTTCGGGGCTTCCCGAATCGGTTGGAGGAGGAGTTCGGTGCGGGCAGCACACTGGACCCGATGCGCGGCCGTCGTGATCGCCGCCGCGCTCGCCGGCACCGCGGCCGGTTGCGGATCGCCGGACAGCCCGGCCGCGATGACCGGCGGCGCCGCGCCAACGGCCGCACCAACGGCCGACGACGCGCGGACCACCGCGGCCAAACAGCTGGCCCTCGACGCGTACGGCGGTTATCTCGCGGCGTCCCGTACGGCGGAGCAGAAGGGCGACCCGTTCCATCCTGATCTGCGCAAATACCTCGCCGATCCGTTGCTCACCTCGGTCCGCGTGACGGTCCGGGACGTCAAGGCACACGGCGCGACACGGACCGGCACCCTTCGGTCGGATCCGACGGTCACCAGCGTCAGCCTCGACGCGCAACCACCGACCGTGGTGATCCAGGACTGCCTCGACGCCTCCGGCTACCGGCTGATCTACCGGAAAAACTCCGCGCCCGTGCCCGGTTCGGCTGGCGGTCGTTACCTGGTCACGGCGACCGCCACCCGCTATTCCGACGGTCGGTGGCTGATCAGCTCCGGCACCGCCTTTCGGGACCAGCCATGCTGACCCGCCGAGCACGCGCGCTCCTGGCCACCGGCGCGGTCCTGGGCCTGCTGGCCAACGCACTCGCCGCACCCGCCGTAGCCGCCAAGGATCCAGGGGGCGCCTGCCCACCCGCCCAGGTCGACTGCCACGTCTGGGATGACAAGCCGGGCCGTCCCGGCGGCCCGGGCGGGGGCGGGGACACCGGTGGAGGCAACGGCAACGGCGGCAGCGACCCGGCCCGCAAGTGCACCCGCGACGGCACCCCGGTGCCCTGCTACGACCCGCTGCAGGGCTGGTTCAACCAGTCCGACGGCTGCTACTACCGGCTCGCCGAACCGCCCACCACCGCCCCGGACGGGCGGCAGGCGTACACGATGAGCTGTCTCAACGGCACCAGCACCGCGTGGCTGGACGCGCCACCCGGTGGCTTCGGCGCGCCCCCTGACCCCGCCGACCTGGCGGCGGAGGCGCTGGCCAGGCTGACGTTGGCTCGGCCCCGGCTGGGCATCGCCCCGCGGTCCGGCAAGTCCGGCCTGGTCGGGCTCCCGGTCTGGTTGTGGATCCCGCCCGTCGCGCCGTACTACGTCTCCCCGGAGGAGCCGCTGCACGCGTCCGCCGAGGACCGGGGTCTGCGGGTGGACATCTGGGCCAGCGTCGAGAAGGTGGTCTGGGACATGGGCAACAACGACTCGATGACCTGCGACAACCCGGGCTCGGCGCACACCGACCAGGCTGGGCCGTCGCCCACCTGCGGATATCCCGGCTATCGCAGGGCCGGAAAGTACGAGGTGGTCGTGACAACCCACTGGCAGGTCCGCTGGGAGGCGAGCAGCGGCGAATCCGACGTCCTGCGCCCGACCCGACGCAGCGAGGTCGCCGAGGTGACGATCAACGAGCTCCAGGTGGTGACGGACAGATGAGCGTGACGACCGCGCACGACACCGGGCCGGTCGAGGCCCCGATCACGCCGCCGAAGATCCTCCGACAGCGGCGAACCCGACCCGGCCTGCTCGGCCTGGCCATCCTGCTCATCGCCCTCGGCGGCCTCGGGGCGGCGTTCGCGGTCACCTCGGTCCGCGCCACCGGAACCTACCTGGCGGTGGCCCGGGAGGTGCCGGTGGGCACCCAGCTCACCCGGGACGACCTGGTCCAGGTGCAGGTGGCCGGCGGGCAGGGATTGAGCCCGGTGCCCGCCGGCCAGGTCGAGTCAGTGCTGGCCAAGCGGGCCGCGGTCCGACTCGTCCCGGGCACCCTGCTGACCATGTCGCAGCTGACCGAGAAGCCACTGCTGGGTCCCGGCCAGCAGCAGGTGGCGGTGAGCTTGAAAACCGACGCGGTGCCGGCCAGGGCGCTTCATCCCGGAGACCAGGTCCTGCTGGTCAGCACGCCGGAGAAGAACGCGCGGGAGACCGGGTTGACGGCCGCCGGCACCCGCTTCGAGGCGCTGGTCATCGACTCGGCCAACACCGACAAGACGACGATCGTGCTCTACCTCGCCTTGGCGGTACGGGACGTGCCGGCGGTCGTGTCCCTGCAGGCTCAGGACCGGCTTGCCGCCGTCCTCGTCGGATCGGCCTGACGGATGGCGATCATCGCCTTGGTCGCGGGCAAAGGCTCGCCGGGCGTCACCACGACGGCACTGGCCTGCGCGTTGTCCTGGCACCGGCGGGTGGTGCTGGCCGAGTGCGATCCGGCCGGCGGGTCCATCATGGCCGGTTACCTGACCGCTTCGCTGGACGGCCCGCGCGGCATCGGCGAGTTGGCCGTCGGTGAGCTGCGGGACGGCAACCTCGACACCGCGTTCTGGGGGCAACTCATCGACCTGGACGCCCCCCGGCGGGAACGCCTGCTGCTGCCCGGCGTGGTCGACCACGCCCAGGCGGGCAGCGTCACCCCCCTGTGGCAGCGGTTCGCGGACTTCTTCGTCACCCTCGACCGCGGCGAGCCCGGGTACGACGTTCTCGTCGACTGTGGCCGCCTCCAGGTGCCCAACGCGCCGTGGCCACTGCTGCGGGCGGCGGCCGTGGTCCTCGTGGTTACCCGGGCCCACCTGCCCGACCTGTCCAGTGCCCAGGCCACGGTCAAGGCGATCGAACGGGACCTCACCGAGCACCGGGTGCCGGCCGGTGCGCTACGTCTGGTCCTGGTGGGTGACGGCAACGGCCGGGCGGAGGTCAGCCGGACGCTGCGGTTACCGGTGATCGCGCAACTACCGGACGACCCACACTCCGCGTGGGTGCTCGGGCACGGCGGCACGGTGCGTGGCCGCCGGCCGCTGCTCCGCGCGGCCGGGTCGCTCGAAGTGCCGGTCCGGGCCCTGCTCGACCGGCGCCGGGCCCGGCTGAGTTGGCCGCTGCCCGCGGAGGTGCCCGATGCGGTTTGAACCGGTGTCGCATGATCCGCGGGCCCGGAGCGCCACCTCGACGGTGCCGCCGATTCCACCCAACGGCCGGCACTACCGGCCGGCCGATCCGACCGTACCGGCGTCCATCGCACCCGCTCCACCCGCGCCGCCACCCGCGCCGCCCCGCTCCCGGACCGATTTCGCACTGGTCCGGGAGCTACGCCGGGAACTCAGCGAGCGGCTCACCCAGTGGCAGCGCGGACGGGAGTTCACCGTCGCCGAGGAGGACGTGGAACGGACCCGGCTGGCCGCGGCCGTGGTCACCGAGTATGCCGACAGCGTCCGGCGGGCCGGCACCCCGATGGACGCCGTCGAAGAACGGACGCTGCTCGACCAGGTGACCGCCGAACTGGTCGGACTGGGTCGGTTGCAGAGTCTGCTTGTCGACAACACGATCGAGGAGGTCCACATCCTCGGCTGCGACACCGTACGGATCACCCGGCACGGTGGTGGCGTCGAGTGGGGCGAACCGATCGCCGACAGCGACGAAGAGCTGGTGGAGATCCTTCAGGCGGCGGCCCGACGAGCCGGCGCCACGGAACGCTCGCTGTCCACCTCCAAGCCGACCCTCGACCTGCAGCTGCCCGATGGCAGCCGGCTGGCCGCCGTCTACCTGGTCAGTCACCGTCCGTACGCGGTGCTGCGCAAGCACAACACGCTGGACGTGTCGCTTGACGACATCGCCGGCGGCCGGGTCGACCTCGACGAGATGATCGATCCGCTGATCCGCGACTTCCTCCGGGCCGCCATGCGCGCCGGGCTCAACATCATGGTCGCCGGCCTGGCCGGTGCCGGGAAGACCACGGTGATCCGGGCCCTGATGGGTGAGATTCCGGCCGACGAGCCGTACGTGCTGCTGGAGGAGAGCCGGGAACTGCTGCCGGCCCGCCGACGACTCCGGCACCGCTCGGTGATGAGCTTCGAGGCCAGGGAGGGTCACGGCGAGCGCGGACCGGACGGCCGGCCGGCGGGTGAGGTCAGCATCGCCGACCTGATCCCGCTCTCGCTGCGAATGGGGGTGCTGCGCATCATCGTGGGCGAGGTGCGGTCCCGGGAGATCGTGCCGATGCTCCAGGCGATGACCACCAGCCGGGGATCCATGTGCACCATTCACGCCCGCACGCCGGCCGGGGTGAGCGACCGGATCATCGAGCTGGCCCTGTCACACGGTCGGGACATGACCGTCGAGCAGGCCCGCCGGATGGCCAGCAACGCGCTGGACCTGATCGTCTATGTCACGGTCGAGGACGAGACCCCGATCGGTGGGCGCAAGTACCGCTTTGTCTCCCACATCGACGAGATCATCGGAGGCGGGGGTGACGGCAACCGGATCGTCACCACATCGGTCTTCGGGCCCGGTCCGGACGGCCGTGCGGTGCCACGGCACCTGCCCGAGCGGGTCCGCGACCAGTTGGCCCGGGTCGGCTACGACACCCGCCTGTTGTCCCGCTACATCGAGGCGGGCGTCGGTTCCTGGCGCCGCCCTCGACACAGCCGCCTGGGGGTTCGGTGAGCGCGAGGAGTGAGCCGGGTTTGCGAGCCCCGCAGTCGCGAACGAACGGCGACCCGGTGAGCGCGAGGAGTGAGCCGGGTTTGCGAGCCCCGCAGTCGCGAACGAACGGCGGGCCCCTCCAATGAGACTGCCCGCCCAGGTGGAGTTGATCGCGGTGTTGGCCGGCGCCGCGTGCGTGGCCGGTGTGGTGCTGGCCGTCGTCGCCGTGGTCGGCACCAGACGACCGGCACCGACCGGTTCGAGACACTGGCTGCCGCGGCTGTGGCGAGGTCGCAGCCCGAACCGCCGGGACCAACGCCGGCACCAGGCGATGCTGATCGCGGCCGGTCTGGCTGGGGCGGGAGCGTTCCTGCTCACCGGCCTGCCGGTGGTCGGCCTGCTGGTCGCCGCCGCGGTGCCGGGGGCACCGTGGCTGTTCACCGTGGGCAAGGCCGAACGCCAGGCGATTGCCAGGATCGAGGCGGTGGGTGAGTGGACCCGCCGGATCAAGGACGTGTCCGCCACCGGTCAGGGCCTGCAACAGGCGATCATCGGTACGGTCGCGTCCGCGCCTGACGAGATCGCCGAGGAGGTGCGGCTGCTCGCCGCTCGGTTGCAGGCCGGCTGGCTGGGTCGGACGGCCCTCTTGGCGTTCGCCGACGACATCGGTGACCCGGTCTGTGACCAGGCGGTGGCCGCGTTGATCCTGCACCTGACGGATCGCGGCGAGCGGCTCGGTGACGTGCTCGGCTCCATCGCGAGCGCCGCTGCCGCCGAGGTAGCCACCCGGCGCGAGGTCGAGGCGAAGCGCACCCAGCCGCGCTTCGCAGTCCGCTTCCTCACCGCGATGACACTGCTCGTCCTCGCGTACGGGCTGATCAACCCGGGTTACATGGCGCCGTACCGCGAGCCGGCGGGCCAGTTCGTGATGGTGGTGCTCGGCGCGGCCTTCGTCGGTCTGCTCGCCTGGGTGCGGGCGATGAGCCAGCCTCCGGCGCCCGCCCGGGTGCTCGCGGCTCCCGATCCGGAGGAGGTGCTCGCGTGATCCTCAACGGGCAGCTCACCCTCGCCGTCGGCGGTGGCGCGCTGGCCGGCCTGGGCGCCTTCCTGCTCATCCGGGAGATCCTGCCGGCCACTCCGGCGCTCGGGCCGGCGCTGCGCCGGCTGCATCAGCCCGCCATGGTTGGTCGCCGACCGGCTTCGTCCCGCCGTACGGAGTGGCTGGGCGGTCTGGCACGGTGGTTACGTCCACCGACCAGGGACCTGGCGCTCCTCGACCGGACCCCCGAGCAGTACGCGCTGTCCGTGCTGCTGTCCGGACTCAGCGGTCTGGTGCTTCCGCCGCTGGTAGGAGCCGGGCTCGCGACGGTGGGCGTCGGGCTGCCGGTGGCCCTACCGGTGGCCGCCGGAATCGGCCTGGCTGTCCTGTTCGGACTGATCGCGCACCACGACGTGCTGGCCAAGGCCGAGCGGGCCCGGCGCGAGTTCCGCCGGGCCATCTGCACCTACCTCGATCTGGTCGCGTTGCAACTGTCGGCGGCGCACGGCCCGGTGCAGGCCCTCGAACGCGCGGCGGCGGTCTGCGAGGGCTGGGTCTTCGAGCGGATCCGGGAGGCGCTGCGGATCGCCCAGCTCCAGATGCACTCGCCCTGGGACGAACTGCGCGCTCTGGCCGACGAGATCGGTGTCGCGGAGTTGGGTGACGTCGGCGCCATCATGCAGTCCTCGGGCGCGGAGGGCGCGCAGGTGCACGAGACGTTGCGGCAGCGCGCCGACTCGCTGCGCGACCAGATCCGCACCGACAACCTGGCCCGAGCCGAGGCGGTCACCGCCCGGTTGGACGTGCCCGGCGCGTTGCTCGTCTTCGTCCTCATGGGATTCGTCCTCTATCCGTTCGTCAGTCGCATCTGACGAGTTCCCAGAAAGGTCCCCCGATGGTCAGACCCCTCCTGCTCATGCTCCGCACCTACGTCGCCGCCTGGCGGCCACCCGACCCGGATCGTGGCGACAGCCCGGTACCCACCGCGATCATCATCGCTGGCCTCGCGGTGTTGGCCCTCGGCATCCTGCTGGTCGCCAACGAGGCGATCGACGACTGGACCACGTTGATCCCGGGTTCCGGCGACGCGCCCGACAACACTTGATGCCAGGCCCGTACCCGCCGGATCGCCGGGCCGGACCACCGGCCCGGCGTCCCGGCGCGGCCGGACCGGGCGGCCGCCGGAGGTCGTCGCGCGTGGGATCGGTCGACCGGGGAGCGACGCCTGTCGAACTCGCCATCCTGCTGCCGACCATCCTCATCCTGCTGATCGTCTCGATCCAGGCCGCGTCCTACTTCCTGGCCCGGACGCTGGCCTTCAACGCCGCGCAGCTCGCGGTCAACTCGGCCCGGCCGTACACCGGCTCCAAGGCGGACGGAGAGGAGAGCGCGCACGCCTTCATCTCGGCGGCACCGGGGTGGCTGACCGGCGCCGAGGTGAGCGTGGAGCGCACCGACACCGAGGCCACCGCCGTGGTGACGGGTCAGGTGCTGTCGCTGCTGCCCGGTATCGAGATCACCGTCCAGCAGACCGCGCACGGGCCCGTCGAACGCTTCACAGAGGACTGACTCATGACAGGACGGGCGGAGTGATCCGGCGGGCGGCCCGGGACCGGTCGGAGGGCGGCTCGGTATCCGTGGAGGTGGCCATCCTGGCGCCGGTGTTCATCCTGCTGCTGGGGCTGGCCGTCGTGGCCGGTCGGGCCACCGTCGCCCGCAACGTGATCGACGCGGCGGCACACGACGCCGCCCGTGCGGCTTCGATAGCACGCACCCATGAGCAGGCGCTGGCCGACGGCGAACAGGCCGTCGAGGACCTGCTCGCCGAGCAGGGTCTGAACTGCGTTCCGGCGGCCTCGGTCACCCTGGCCGGGCGGCTGCCGGGTGCCCAGCCGACCGACCCGGCGATCTCCCTGGTCGACGCGTTCGACTCGGACCGGGTCGGCAACCTCGTCTTCGTGGTCGCCACCGTCTCCTGCACCGTTTCGTACGCGGATCTCGGCCTCCCCGGCTTTCCGGGCAGCGTGGGCATCGAGCGCAGCTTTGTCTCCCCGATCGACCGGTTCCGCGGTCGGAGCCTGGGGATGGCACCGATCGGCGCGGTCACGCCACCCGGGACGAGTTCCGGAGGTGGCCTGTGAAGACCCCGGACGCCGGGCGGGTCAGCGTCTTCCTGGCGATCGGGCTGCTCGCCGTCTCTGCCGTCATCGGTCTGTCGGTCGACGGGGCGGGTCGGCTCTTGACCGAGCAGCGTGCGCACACCGTCGCCGCCGAGGCGGCCCGGACCGGTGGCCAGGCTATCGACGAGGGAGCGGCGATCGACGGTGAGCGGAAAGTGCTCGACCAGGTACGGGTGAAAGCCGAGGTGGCGGCCTATGTCGAGGCCGCCGGGGCGGAACTCGTGGGAGAGCCGCAACTGGGGACGTCCAGCGGTGGCCAGCCCGGCGAGGAGCGGCAGACGGTGGCGGTCACCGTAGCGCTGGAGTACGAACCGGTCATGTTGGGTCTTTTCGGCATGGAGCCGAGCCGGCACGTGGCAACGGTCCGGGCCGAACTGCTTGACGGACCACCGTAGGAAGGAAGGCAGCATGTCCCCCTCGGGTCGTTCGGTCCCGCGGCGCGCCGGGCAGGTCGTCGCCGGCCTCGGGGCACTGGTGGCGCTGCTCGGTCTGCTGGTCGGCGGGCCGGTCGCGTTGATCACTTTCGCCGGCAACCCGTTACCCGACCACGTCCCCGGCCTGGCCGAGATCGGCACGGCGCTGACCAGCCGGGACGACGGCCAACTCTTCGTCCGCGCACTGGCCGTCGTCGGCTGGTTCGGCTGGGCCACCTTCGCGCTCGCCGTCCTGGTGGAGGTGCCCGCCCGGATGCTGCGCCGACCCGCGCCGCGGCTGCCGGGCATGCGTCGCCAGCAGCGGGTCGCGGCCACGTTGATCGGCTCGGTCGCGTTGATCCTGGCGGCAAGCCCCGCGGTGGCCGCGACGGCGAGCGTGGCGGCACCGCCCACGTCGTACGGCGTCGTGGCCCACGAGGCGACCGCAGCCGACATGACCACAAGGGACATGGTCGCGCGGGGGTACGCGGCACCATACGCGGACCGCGGCGCCCCTGCCGCCACTCCGCCGGCATGGCGGTCGGACGGTCGGACCGGTCCGTACGGCACACCGAGGCCCGCCGCGCGGCACACCCCCGCCGGGCCCGCCCCGGCCTGGCTCGCCTCGTCCGGACAGACCGGGCCAGCGGCACCGGTCTACCGGGTCGCCGTCGGCGACTACCTGGGCCAGATCGCCGACCGTTATCTCGGCGACTTCGCCCGCTACCGGGAACTGGCTCGGCTCAACCGGATCGCCGACCCGAGCCTCATCCGGCCCGGGCAGTTGCTCAGGCTGCCGCCGGGCGCGATCGACCATGGCCGTCGCCCGCACGCGACCGGGCGGCTGATCCGGCCCCCGGCGGCACCACACCGGTCCGCACCGGTGCCACCGCCGGCCATCGAGCCCCCGGTCACCCAGCCACCATCCGCTCAACCATCAGCCGCCCAACCACCGGTCCAGCCCGGCCCGGCACCGGAACGGACCGGCGGCGCTCCGCTGTCCGTCGGAGCCTCCCGCGCGGCCGAGGTGGGCGCGGTCAACCGGCCACTGGCCGTCTCGGCGGTCCTCACGGTCGCCGGGATGGTGGGCGCCCAGATCGGTGCGCTGTTGGGTCTACGCCGCCGGCCGACCACCGACCGCGGGTCCGCGGCCGAGACGGGCCGGCACCGCCGACCGCCCCCCTGACGATCCGGTCGACGTCAGGGCAGCCGGGTCTCGATCACGCCAGCCACCACGCGTACGGGCAACACCTGCTGGTCGGTTCCGGCCGGTCCCTGCACCACCTGGCCGTTGTCCAACCGGAATCGACTGGCGTGCCAGGGGCACTCCACGCACGCCCGGCCGTTCACCGTGACCACCTTGCCCGCACCGAGCGGACCGCTCTGGTGGGCGCAGCGATCGAGCATGACGGTCAGCGACTCGCCGTCCCGGTAAAGGACCACGTCCACGTCGTCGACGGTCCGGGAGACGAGGGTCGAGTCCGGCACCTGGTCCAGGTCGGCGACCGGTCGCCAGTCCTCGGACAGTCGGTGCGTCTCCGCGACGCTCTGATTGACCTGGGCCGCCTGCTTGTACGCCAGATGCCCGCCCAGGTACGCCCCGCCGCCCGCCGCGGCCAACCCCAGGTAGGCCAGGGTCCGGCCGACGCCGTGCCGGCCGGCCAGCCGGGCGGCGAACGAGCCGGCGTACAGCGTCACGCCCGCGATATTGGCCGCGGCGTGCACCAGCCCCACGCGGCGCTGCTCCCGGTTCAGCGCGGCCCAGTCGTTCCATCCCGCCACGGCGGCCGGCAGGGCGGCAGCGGTGCCGACACCGACCAGCACGGTGGCGGCCCGGCGTTGCCCGGGCAGCAGGTCGAGGATGGCGGCACTGCTCCAGGCACCGACCGGCACCTGGACCATCGCCGGATGCAGCGGGTGCCCCAGCCAGACGCCGTGCAGCACGTCCCGGAGCCGCTGCGATCGGAGCACCGACCCGACGGCTCGCTGCGCCCACTCGGAGGCCGCGTCGAGTCGGGAGGCACGTTCGAGTTTCGTCAGCAATTCGCGCACGATGACCGGATTCCCCCGTCAGGCCGCGGCAAACCGCCCGGCCCTATCCGGGGCATGCCGGCCGGTGGCGCGGGTAGAAATGGCAATGCGGATAGCCATCACCGGGGCCACCGGGAACGTCGGCACGGCCCTGCTCCGCCGGCTGGGTGCCGAGGACGACATCAAGGTTCTCGGGCTCGCCCGGCGGGTTCCACGCCGGGCGGCCAGCCCGTACGACGGGGTGCGGTGGATGTCCGCGGATCTTGGGGATCCGGGCTGCGTCACCCCGCTGATCGAGGCGTTCCGAGGGCTCGACGCGGTGGTGCACCTGGCCTGGCAGGTGCAGCCGAGTCACCGCCGGGCCCGGCTGCGCCGGACCAACCTGCTCGGCACCCGGCATGTGGTCCGGGCGTTGCGCGAGGCCGGGGTGCCCAAACTGGTGTACGCCTCCTCCGTGGCCGCGTACAAGCCCGGCCCAAAGGACGAACGGGTCGACGAGGACTGGCCGGTGACCGGGGTGGGCGGCTCGGGATTCAGCGGCGACAAGGCGGCAGTCGAGGCGTTGCTCGACGGGGTGGAGTGGGAAGATCCTGGCCTCCAGGTGATCCGGTTGCGCACCACACTGGTCCTGCAGTACGTCGCCGGTGCGGAACTGACCCGGTACTTTCTCGGCGGCCTGACCCCGGTGTCGCTGCTACGCCGGGGGCGGCTGCCGATTGTTCCGGCGAACCGGCGGCTCCGTGGCCAGGTGGTACACGCCGAGGACGCGGCCGAGGCGTACCTGCGGGCATTGCGCAGCGACTGCCGCGGCGCGTACAACATCGCGGCGGAGCCAGTGCTGGACGCGGCGGTGGTGGCGGCGGAGGTCGGCGGCCGGGTGGTCCGGATGCCGTTGTCGCTGATGAGGATCGCGTCGAAGCTGGCCTGGCGGGCCAAGCTGATCCCGACGGAGCCCGGGTGGCTGGACCTGACGGCCGCCGCACCGCTTGTGGACTGCTCGCGGGCCGAGCGGGAACTGGGCTGGCGACCCGCGCGGGACGGCCGGGAGACGATCCGCGACCTGGTGCGCGGTATCGCCGCGGGAGCCGGCACGGCGAGCGCGCCGCTGCGCCCCAGCCCGCGCTACGCCCGGCAGTCCGGCCGCCGCACCGCGTGAGCGGCCTCTGCGCGACGGGAATTCGGTAGCGGACCTCGGTCGGCACCGGCAGGGTTTCCTTCGTGTACGAGGTAGTCACGCGATCGATGCCGGTCCGGTATCCGGGCGCCAACCTGCTGGCGGCTGTCACCCGATCGGGTGCGGTCCCGCCACCGTTGCTCATGTTGCTCGGGATGGTTTCCACTCAGGTGGGCGCCGCGGTGGCCAAGCTGCTATTCGGTGCCACCAGCCCGGGTGGGACGACCCTGCTGCGGCTCGGTTTCGGCGCCCTGATCCTGGCCCTGCTGGCCCGGCCCGCCTTGTGGCTGGGTTGGCGGACCATGGGCCTGGTGGTCGCGTTCGGGCTCGCCATGGCGGTGATGAATCTCAGCTTCTACGCGGCGTTGAGCCGGGTGCCGCTGGGGGTGGCGGTCACCATCGGCTTCGCCGGTCCGCTGCTGGTGTCGTTGGTCGCGAGCCGCCGTGCGCTGGACGTGCTGTGCGCGGTGCTCGCCGGGTCCGGAGTGCTGCTGATCAGCGGCGTGTTCGGCGTTCACGTGGACCGTCTTGGTCTGCTGCTGTGCGTCGGCACCGCCGCCGGTTGGGCGGGTTATGTGTTGCTCGGCAAGGCGATGAGCACGCACGTGGGTGGCAGTTCCGGCCTGGCCCTCGGGATGGCGGTGGGGGCGCTGGCGGTGCTGCCGTTCGGCGTTTCCGGCAGCGGCACGGACCTGCTCGACCCGTGGATCCTGGTGCTGGGTGCGGGGGTGGCGGTGCTCTCCTCGGTGGTGCCGTACACGGCTGAGTTGGCCGCGCTGCGCCGGATGCCGGCCCGCGTCTTCGCGATCCTGCTGAGCCTCGAGCCGGCGATCGGCGCGCTTGTGGGTATGGTGCTGCTGGGTGAGCTGCTGGCCTGGTCGCAGGTGCTGGGGGTGGCGTGCGTGGTGGGCGCCGCGCTGGCGGCGACGCTGATCTCCACGAGTGTCCGTCGCCGGCGCCGGGGCGACCCGCCGGCCGGGCCGAATTCGCCGCCCAACCCTGGCGGGCCAGGTCCGCGGGGGTCATGCTGACCCGATGGGGGTACGGGTGGAGCACGCCGGTCCGGTGACCACGGTGATCCTGGACCGGCCGGAGAGCCGAAACGCGGTCGACGGACCGACGGCCCGGGCGCTGGCGGACGCGTTCCGCGCCTTCGAGGCCGATCCGACGGCGGCGGTCGCGGTCCTCTGCGGCGCCGGCGGCACGTTCTGTTCGGGCGCCGATCTGTTGGCCATCGGCACCCCGCGCGGCAACCGGGTGGCGGCGGACGGGGACGGTCCGATGGGTCCGACCCGGATGGCGTTGACCAAGCCGGTGATCGCCGCCATCTCCGGGTACGCGGTCGCCGGCGGCCTGGAACTGGCGCTCTGGTGCGACCTGCGGGTGGCCGATTCGGACGCGGTGCTCGGCGTGTTCTGCCGCCGGTGGGGCGTGCCGCTGATCGACGGCGGGACGGTGCGGCTGCCCCGGCTGATCGGGGAGAGCCGGGCGATGGACCTGGTTCTCACCGGTCGACCGGTGCCGGCCGTCGAGGCGTATGAGATGGGGTTGGTGAACCGGCTCGCGGCGCCCGGCGGCGCGCGGGCCGTGGCCGAGGCGTTGGCCGCTCAGATCGCCGCGTTTCCGCAGACCTGCCTGCGTAACGACCGGCTGTCGGTGCTGGCGGCGGCCGGCAGAGCCGAAACGGAGGCGATGGCGACCGAACTGGATCACGGCATGTCATCGCTGGCCGCTGACGCGGCTGCCGGCGCCGCCCGCTTCGCCGCCGGCGCGGGCCGGCATGGCACGGCCGACCGGGATGCCGCGAATTGAGTTGATCGGGCCGGTTGCGCTCCCCCCACAGTAGACCCGATTCGTCGGGTCCGGCTCCCGGCCTACCCCAGCCGGCGAAGCGCGTCCTCGATGGCCCGGTGGAACGTCGGGTACGCGTAGATCATGTGCCGTAGCTTCTCCACCGGCACCTCGGCGTGCACCGCCACGCTGAGCCAACCCAGCACCTCGCCGCCGGCGGGTCCGACCGAGGTGGCGCCCACGATTGTCCCCCGCTCGGCGTCGGCGATCAGTTTGACGAAGCCCTCGTTACCCGCCTTGTGGATCCAGCCGCGGGTCGAGGAGGGCAGCGGCGAGTTCGCGGTCCGCACCTCGATGCCCTTCTCCCGGGCCTGCCGCTCGGTCAGTCCCACCGCACCCACCTCGGGATCGGTGAAGGTGACCCGGGACAGGGCGCGATAGTCGGCGCCCGGGCCGTCCTCGCCGAGGATGTCCCGGACCGCGATCCCGGCCTGGTACATGGCGACATGGGTGAAGGCACCCTGTCCGGTCACGTCACCGACCGCCCACAGCCGGTCACCGACCCGCATCCGCTCGTCCGGCGCCAGGAACCGCTGGTGCGGGTCGAGGCCGACCGCGTCGATGCCGAGGTCGCCGAGGCGCGCCGACCGGCCGGTGGCAACCAGCAGCCGCTCGCCGCGCACCCGCTCACCACCGGCCAGGTGAACGGTGAAGCCGTCGTCGCCGTGGCTGACCCGCTCGGCCCTGGCGCTCGTGTGGATCTGCACTCCGTCGGCCCGGAGGGCGGCCGCCACGACCTCGCTGGCCTCCGGCTCCTCGATGGCGAGCACCCGGTCGTACGCCTCGATGATCCGCACCTGGACCCCGAACCGGGCGAACACCTGGGCCAGTTCCAGCCCGATGGCGCCGGCTCCGAGAATCACAAGTGACCCGGGCAGTTCGGCGCACTCGATCGCCTCGCGGTTGGTCCAGTACGGCGTGCCGGCGAGACCGTCGATCGGCGGCACGGACGGCGCGGTGCCGGTGCCCACGACGACCGCGCGTCCGGCGTGGTAGGTGTCGGCACCCACCCGGACCCGGCCGGGGCCGGCCAGCGTCCCGCGTCCCCGGACGAACCGGCCGCCCTTGTCGGTGAACCGGCGAATGGCGACCTCGTCGTTCCAGTTGTCGGTAGCCTCCTCGCGGATCCGCCTGGCCACCGGCGCCCAGTCCGGCGTCACCGTCGCCGCGCCGGCCAGGTCGTCGACCCGACGCGCCTCGGCCAGCGCGTTGGCCGCCCGGATCATCATCTTGCTGGGGATGCACCCCCAGTACGGGCACTCCCCGCCGACCAGCCCGTCGTCGATGCCGACCACCGACAGACCCGCCTCGGCGAGCTTGCCCGCCACCTCCTCGCCACCCACTCCGAGCCCGAGGACGACCACGTCAACCCGTTCGTCAGTCACCCGGCCAGCATCTCCCACACGATCGCTCCCGACCAGTCACGTACAGCGACGCCACGTCAGCTTCGAGCCCCGCGACGCGGCGGCTTGACCACCGCCGATCGCTGTCGAGCTATGGTCCTTGACGATGCGTGACGAGGAGAATCTGGACCCGGTCGGGCAACTGGCCGACCTGAACCCCGCCGAGGTGGGCCTTGCCCATGTGATCGTCCTCGACTGGTATGACGGCCCGGTGGAGGGGTTCGCCCGCTTACGCGGTGTCGATGGTTGTGAAGACCCAGCCGACGGCCCCGTCCGGGTGCCCTCTCCCATCCGCTCGCACAGGCCCGGGGACCGCGCCGACGAGGTGATCGCGTCACTGGCCGCCCACGCGAGCACCGGCGCGGTGTATGTCCAGTCCGATGACCTCAGGATCGTCACGGCGACCTGGCCCGCGGTGAACAGCTAGTTGAGCAGGTACGTGACGTGTTGAGCGAGACCTCCATGGCGTACGACCTCTACGCGCCACTGTGGGCCCTGGTCGAGGTCGGGGCGATAGCCGCGAACGGATGCGCCGCACCGCCGTCGGGCGCCGTGGTCGACCACGTGAGGTCACGCGCCGAGCAGATCGAAACACTGTTGGACAACGTCCGATCCCTTGGATCCTTCGCCCCTGAAACGATCGCGATCTTCAACGGGCAGGGCGGGTGGGACAACGACGCGGAGTTCGAGCCGGAGGCGATGGCGGCCAAGCTGCTGCTGTACTCCGGTTACCTGGCGGAGCATCCGCTCGACTGGCGTGACACCGAATCCATCCGGCAGCTGGTGGCGGCCACGACCGACCGGCAACTGGTGTCCGTCCTGGACGCCCTGGTCGGCATCGCCATCTCGGGAGGCATGGATGCCGACACGGCTGCCGGTCGGGTGGCCGAGGCGTTCCGGGCCGCCTGTGTGCTCGTACGACGGGAGCCCTCGACGGAGTTGGCGCGGGCGGTGCGGCACTGGCGTGCGCACCACCTGCCGCCGGTGCTCCGCCCGGACTCCCCCACACAGGACGAGACGAAAGCCAAGCTACGCCACGTGCTCCGGCGGCTGGAAGACATCGCCCTCCCGGACTCCGCGCCGGCCGATCCGCCGGGGCGGGGAAGCGGTCGGGTTCGGCCTCAAGGACCACGGCATCGCCCTCAGCGACCTGCTCAACGCCGCCGAGGGTAGCCCCGTGCCGAGGGCGGTCACCGAAGCCTTCCCGGACGTGCGCCAGGAGGACTGGGATGCCCTGCTCCGCCTCAACACCCTGGTCTTCGTCGCGTTGGAACGACCGCTGGACTCTCCGGACCGACCCGTGGGGCACTGACTGGTTGACGAGTTCTAGCCGTCGTATCCGGTCAGTGGTGGCGGATAGTCGAGCTGGCGGCGGACATCGGGCGGGAGCTTCCACGGCTCGTGCACGGCCTTCCCGGAAACACTGGCCAGCTCGGGGACGTACCGCCGGACGTACTCGCCGTCCGGGTCGAAGCGGTGCGCCTGGCGGATCGGGTTGAAGCCGCGGTGTGGCCGGGTGTCGGTGCCGACGCCGGCCACCCACTGCCAGTTGCCCGAGTTGTTCGGCACGTCACCGTCGACCAGCCAGCGATAGAAGACGTCCAGCCCAGTCCGCCAGTCGAGCTTGAGCTTTTTGGTCAGGTAGCCGGCGGTGATCAGCCGGGCCCGGTTGTGCATCCAGCCCTCGGCCCGCAGCTGCCGCATCCCGGCGTCCACGATGGGCACCCCGGTGCGTCCCTCGGCCCACGCGGCCAGCGCGTCGGCGTCGGTCCGCCAGTCGGTGTCGTTGCGGCTCCGGATCGCCGTCCGGGACAGGCCCGGGTTGGCGAGCGCCAGTTGGTAGTAGAAGTCGCGCCAGCACACCTGGCGGACGAACTCGCCGTCCCGGTCGGGCGCCGCGCGCGCCACCGACAGCGGGGACAGGCAGCCGAAGCGCAGGTACGGGCTGAGCCGCGAGGTGCCGTCGCCGGCCATGTCGTCGTGCCGCTCGGCGTACCGGTCGATCTCGGTCAACCAGTCGCGAAGCCGGCGGCGACCGGCGCGCTCGCCGCCGGTGGGCAGGCCGGGCGAGTCGGCGCGCGGCGCGCCCGGCAACCGTCCCGCGGGCAGGTCAGCGGGCAGGTGGACCGTCCGGGGCGCGGGCGCCTCGTCGCGCCAGGTGGTGGCCAGCCAACTCCGGTGGTACGGGGAGAAGACCCGGTAGTGGTCCCCGCCGCCGCCCGGGGTCAACGCTCCCGGGTCGACCACGGTGATGCCGGGAAACAGCTTGAGCAACAGCCGGTGCCGTTCGCACTCGTCCCGCAGCCGGCGCTCCCGGCGCCGCGCGTAGTGGCTGACGTCGGCGGACAGCGCGACGCCCCGGGCGCCGACCTTCCGGGCCAGCCGGATGGTCTCGGCGACCGGGTCGCCGCGGCGGACCACCAGGTCGCCGCCCCGCTCCTGGAGCGCGTCCCGCAGGTCGGCCAGGCTGTCGTGCAGGAACCGGTGCCGGTTCGCCGCCAGCCCGGCCAGCTCCGGGTCCAGGACGAACAGCGGGACCACCCGGTCGAAGGTGGCGCACGCGGCGGCCAGCGCCGGGTTGTCGTGCACCCGCAGGTCGCGGGTGAACAGCACGACGGCGGTGCCGCCGCTCACCCGGCGCCCCGGGCCGGCCCGGGAAGCGGCACCGGCGCTCCGGGGCGGGTCAGCAACGAGCGACCGGCCACGGCCAGCCGCCGGCGGTTCGGCACGACGGCACGCCGGGCGAACACGTCGAAGCCGGCCGCCGCGATCTCGTCCAGGATGCCGCCGTAGAGCGCGTACGCGGTCCGCATGCACGCCTGGGAGGCGGGTTCCAGCAGCAGGATGCCGGGAGCGGCGGCGGCGTAGTGAGCCTGGGCGCGGCTCACCTCGAACTCGATCAGCTCCCGGACCCGCGGTGGGGACACCTGCCGTCGCGCGGCGTCAGTCAGGTCGTCCCGGTCGACGCCGAACTTGGCCAGGTCCTCGTCCGGCAGGTAGGTGCGGCCCCGGTCGAGGTCCTCGGCGACGTCCCGGATGAAGTTGGTGAGCTGGAAGGCGAAGCCGAGCTGGCGGGCCGGTTCGCGGGCGGCTGCCGGGTCGCTGCTGCCGAGGATCGGCAGCATCATCGTGCCGATCACCGCCGCCGAACCCTCCATGTAGTCGAGTACATCGTCGTAGGTGGGGTACGAGGCGACCGTGAGATCCATTGCCATGCTGCGCAGGAACGACGAGAAGTCGGCCCGATCGAGGTCGAAGGCGGCGATCGTGTGCAGCACGGCGGGCAGCAGCGGGTCGTCCACCGGCGCGCCGTGCAGTCCGGCGACGAACCGGTCGGACCAGTCGGTCAACCGGGCGGCCCGCTCGGCGGGCGGCAGGTCTCCGGTGCGGTCGACGATCTCGTCGGCGTACCGGGTGAAGCCGTACAACGCGTGGACGTGTCGGCGTTTCCACCTCGGCAGCAGGCGGGTCGCGAGATAGTAGGTACGACCATGCCGTTTGTGCAGCTCACGGCAGCGTTCATAGGCGGCGGCGAGGTCCGTTTCCACCGGCCCTCCTTCTGATCGGCAGGGCTTCCCCTGGTCGGCGGCCGGACCGCCGAGATCCCACGCGCGCCCAAATCGACGCACCAATCGACGCAATGTCTGACCTTAGGGTACGCTCGGCCGCGTGGCCAACGAAGCCGTTGCGGGTAACGCGATCCCCCTGGCCAGACTCGCGCCCGCTGCGACGCCCACCACCACGACCGCCGCGCCGCCCGCCGTCATGTCCGCCACCGCCACCGTCCGGCCGGAGACCGCGCTGGCGCTGCACACCGGCGACGACGTCGAGCCCGGCAGCCACGTCGACATCCGTCGGGCCATCGAGGACACCCTGACCGCATTCCTGGGCGGGCAGGTCGACGAATTGACAGGCATCGACCCGGCTGTCGGCGAGTTCGCACAGGTCGCCCGGGAGGCGGTGCTGGCTGGCGGCAAACGGATCCGGCCGACCTTCGCGTACTGGGGCTGGCGGGGAGTGGTTGGCGAGGGCAAGCCGATCGGTCCGGTCCTGCCGGCGTTGGCCGCCCTGGAACTCCTGCACGCGTTCGCGCTTGTGCACGACGACGTGATGGACGCGTCCGCCACCCGCCGGGGCCGGCCCACCGCCCATCGGGTGCTGACCGCTCAGCACCTGGCCGCCGGGCGGGACGGTGACGCCGCCCGGTTCGGCGAGGCCGCCGCCGTGCTCGTCGGCGACCTCTGCCTGATCTGGGCCGACCGGCTACTCGGCCACGCCGGCCTGTCGCCGGGCACCATCCTGGAGGCCCGACGCTGCTACGACCAGATGCGGGTGGAGACGGTGGCCGGGCAGTATCTCGACGTGCTCGGGGAAACCGCCGCCCGGACCTGGTCGGTGGACCGGGCACTGCGCGTCGCGCGGTACAAGACCGCCAGCTACACGGTGCAGAGCCCGTTGCTGTTCGGCGCCGCCCTGGCCGGCCTGCGGCGGGACGCGGCGTTGACCGGTGCCTACTCCCGGTACGGACTCGCGGTCGGGGAGGCGTTCCAACTCCGCGACGACCTGCTCGGGGTCTATGGTGACCCGGACACGACCGGCAAGCCGGCCGGCGACGACCTGGTCCGCGGCAAGCCGACGGCGCTGCTCATGCTCGCCCGAGAGCTGGCCACGCCGGTGCAACGGGCCGCGCTGAACGAGGTCGACCGGGACGATCCGCCGGTCGCCGCCGGGCGGATCCGCGAGCTGGCCGACGTGGTGACCGCGACCGGTGCCGTGGCACGGGTCGAGCGGCTGATCGACCAGCGGGTCGCGGAGGCACTGACCGCGCTGGACGGGGCGGCGATCGGCGCCGCCGCCCGCCGGGCGCTCGGCGACCTCGCGGTGGCCGCGACCCACCGGCGGGCCTGACGAATGCGGTACGGGAGGTGAGCGACGTGCGGACGGTTACCGGGCGTACCGATCATGTGGTGGTGGTCGGCGCCGGACTCGGTGGATTGGCCTGTGCCCTGCATCTGGCGGGCAGCGGCCGGCAGGTGACGGTGCTGGAACGGGAACCGGTGCCGGGCGGGCGGGCCGGCCGGCTGACGCTCGACGGCTACGAGTTCGACACCGGTCCTACCGTGCTGACCATGCCGGACCTGATCGCCGAGGCGCTGGGGGCGGTCGGCGAGGAGCTGGCCGACTGGTTGGACCTGACCCCGCTCGATCCGGCGTACCGGGCCTACTATCCGGACGGCTCCACCCTGGACGTCATCACCGACACGGTCCGGATGGCCGGGGAGATCTCCCGGGTGTGCGGGCCCCGCGAGGCCGACGGCTACCTGCGGTTCGTCGACTTCGCCCGGGAGCTGTGGCGGCTGGAGCGCGCCGACTTCATCGACCGGAATCTGGACGCGCCGACCGACCTGCTCACCGGCAACCTGCTGCGGCTGCTCGGCAGCGGGGCGTTCCGCCGCCTCCAGACCAAGGTCGACCAGTTCTTCCGCGACCCGCGTACCCGCCGGATCTTCTCCTTCCAGGCGATGTACGCCGGGCTTGCGCCGCACGACGCGCTCGCCATCTACGCCGTCATCGGATACCTCGACTCGGTGGCCGGGGTCTACTTCCCACGCGGCGGCATCCACGCGGTCCCCCGCGCGCTGGCCGGCGCCGCCGAGAAGCACGGCGTGCAGCTCCGGTACGGCACCACGGTGAGCCGGGTGGCGACGGCGAACGGCCGGGCCACCGCCGTCGTGACAAGCGACGGTGAGCGGATCGCGGCCGACGTGGTGGTGCTCAACCCGGATCTGCCGGTGGCGTACCGGGATCTGCTGCCGCCGGGCCGGGCCCGGCGGTTGACCTACTCCCCGTCCTGTGTGGTGCTGCATGTGGGCTCCCGGCAGGGCTACTCGACAATCGCCCACCACAACATCCACTTCGGCCGGCCGTGGAAGCGAACCTTCACCGAGGTGATCAAACAGGGCCGGCTGATGTCCGACCCGTCCCTGCTGGTCACCAACCCGAGCCGGACCGATCCGTCGATGGCGCCGGCCGGCCGGCAGTCCTACTACGTGTTGGCCCCGGTGCCCAACCTGGCGAAGGCCGATCTCGACTGGCGTGGCGACCTCACCCGGAGGTACGCCGACGACCTGATGCGCACGCTGGAGGAGCGCGGGTACGTCGGGTTCGCCGACGGCGTCGAGGTACTGCGCACGGTCACCCCCGCCGACTGGGCCGATCTCGGGATGGCCGCCGGTACGCCGTTCGCCGCCGCGCACACGTTCCTCCAGACCGGGCCGTTCCGGCCGACCAACCTGCATCGAGGGCTGTCCAATGTGGTATTCGTCGGCTCCGGGACGCAACCCGGCGTCGGAGTACCGATGGTGCTGATCTCCGGCAAGTTGGCTGCTGCCCGGGTCACCGGCGGTGAGCGGTGACCGGATCGCGGGAGGAGCACCTGGTCGAGTTGGTCGACGAGGACGGTACGCCGACCGGCTCGGTAAGCGTCCGGGAGGCGCACGAGGCTCCGGGCCGACTGCATCGGGCGTTCTCGGTGCTGCTGCTCGATGACGCCGGTCGGGTGCTGCTGCAACAGCGGGCTGCCGCCAAGACCCGCTTTCCCCTCCGCTGGGCCAACTCGTGCTGTGGACATCCGGCGCCCGGGCAGCCGCTTCCCGAGGCCGCGAACCGCCGGCTGCGCGAGGAACTGGGCGTCGGCCCGGTCCCACTGACCCCGTGCGGTGTCTATCTCTACCGCGCCGACGATCCGGCGACCGGGCGGGTCGAGTTCGAGTACGACCACGTGTTGCGCGGTGCCCTGTCCACGGCGACTCCGCTGCTGCCCGACGACGCCGAGGTCGCCGACGTGCGGTGGATGACACCGGCCGAGGTGCTCGCCGAGCTGGCGACGGATCCGACCCGGTACGCGCCCTGGCTCGGTGGCGTTCTGCGTCGGCTGATCGGCTCGGGTGCCGCGGCCGGGACGTCGGACCCGGCCGGGGCGTCCGATGTGGCCGGCATGTCGAACGCGGCAGAGGTGGCGGAGCGGTCAGGTGGCCGATGAGGTCCTGAGCGTGGGGGCAGTGGCCCGCCGCCTCGGGGTGGCCGTCACCACGCTACGCACCTGGCACCAGCGGTACGGCCTCGGGCCGAGCGAACACCTCCCGGGACACCATCGGCGGTACACCGCCGCGGACCTGGCCCGGCTGGAGATCATGCGCCGGCTCACCGCCGAAGGGGTCAGTCCGGCCGAGGCCGCTCGATGGGCCCGGCGCGCCGGTGAACCCTATTCGGCCGAGTCGGCCCGACCTCGGCGCCGGGCCGGCGCGCGGGGCACCAGCCGGACGGGTGAACCGACGATTCCGCTTGGGCGTGCCACACCCGCGGCGCACGCCCTCGCCCGGGCCGCCGGCCGACTCGACCAGGACGGCATGGGTACGGCGATCGGCCGGGCGATCGGGACGGACGGCGTGTTGACCACCTGGGACCGCCTGTTGCGTCCGGTGCTGGTCGGCATCGGTTCCCGGCACGCCGAGACGGGCGGCCTGATCGAGGTGGAGCACCTGCTCAGTCGGTGCGTGTCCGAGGCGTTCGCGGCGGTGCCGAGGCCACGGACGGGACCGGCCCGGATCCTGCTGGCCTGCGCCGACGAGGAGCAGCACAGCCTGCCCCTGGAGGCGTTGGCGGCGGCGCTGGCGGAAGTCGGCGTGCCGTGCCGGTCGCTCGGTGCCCGGGTGCCGGTGGCAGCGCTACGCACGGCGGTCGACCGGACGACCCCGGCCGTCGTCACGGTCTGGTCGCACGCCCGGGTCACCGCCGATCCGGCCCAGTTGGTCGCGGTGCTCACCAGCCCACACCGGCCGGTGCTGGTGCTGGCCGCCGGGCCGGGCTGGGATCCGGCTGCGCTCCCGGCGGGGGTGATCCGCCCGCAGACGCTCGGCGAGGCCGTCTCGCTCTCGGTCGCGGTGTTCCAGTCGGTCGATCGGTCACCCGGCCGGCCGGCGGCCGGCTGACGATCCGCGGTCCGCGGCGACACCGGGTCTCGGCACCGTCACGGCCCGTGCCTGACAGTCGTATCGGTGGACGACATTGTCGTCGCGGTCCGCTAACGTGTGGCGCGGCCAAGTCCCGATATCCCCTCTCGGGAGTCTTGTCATGCGAACTCGCGTGCCAGTCGCGCTCACCCTGTCGCTGGTGCTGTTGTTCGGTGCCTGCACCGGCGACGATGGCTCCGCCTGGGTGATGCCGGTGGGCAGCGGCGTGCCGGCGGTTTCCCGGCTGACGTCGCCGGCGTCGGTCGCACCGACAACGCCACCGACCGCCACGCCGTCGACGGCCACGCCGGCACGTCCGGGCGGAGCCGGTGGTCCGACCCCTCCGGCGAAGCCCAGGCCGAAGCAGACCATTCCCGTCGGTGCGGCCGGTCTGCCGGTGAAACGCACCACCGGGGTACGTGCCGTCGCGCTCACCTTCGACGACGGGCCACACGCGACCTACACCCCGCAGGTGCTCGACGCACTGCGGGCGGCCGGCGTCAAGGCGACCTTCTGCGTGGTGGGCGTCAAGGCCCGGCAGTATCCGGCGCTGGTGGCCCGGATCGTCCGGGAGGGGCACAGCCTGTGCAACCACAGTTGGTCGCACGACCTGGACCTGGCATTGCGCTCGCCCGAGAAGATCCGGGCCGACCTGAGCCGCACCAACGCGGCGATTCGCCGGGCCGTGCCGGGGGCCGCCATCCCGTACTTCCGCCAGCCTGGCGGCCGGTGGACAGCGCCTGAGTTGACGGTGGTGAAGGAACTCGGGATGACCCCGCTGCACTGGACGGTCGACCCGCAGGACTGGCGCAAGCCCGGCGCACCGGCGATCATCAACGGCCTGGAGCGCCGGACCCGACCGGGTGCGGTGATTCTGTTGCACGACGGGGGTGGCGACCGCAGCGGCACGGTCGGCGCCTGCCCCAAGGTCATCCCGCGGCTCAAACAGCGGTACGGCGTGGTCCGGCTCGGCTGACCGGATGCGGAGGAGCCCCGCGTCCGGGCCCGGCGGCCACCCGAGATTGCCTGGTCAGCGGTCTGTTCCTGGACCGGGGGATACCGGTTTGTTGGTGCGCTGGGGGATCACGTATGCTTTCCAAGCCTCCGGCGGGGCCGGATGGGAGCACAGCCGCTGAAGTTGTCATGTGCAATGATGGCGGGGCCGCCCTCATCGTCTAGCGGCCCAGGACGCCGCCCTTTCAAGGCGGTAGCACGGGTTCGAATCCCGTTGGGGGCACGAGTTACACCCCGGCATCTGCCGGTCAGCAAGGTCCTGTGGAGCAGTTGGAGTGCTCGCCGCCCTGTCAAGGCGGAGGTCGCGGGTTCAAGTCCCGTCAGGACCGCAAGCGCTGATCGCCGCGCGAGTTCGCGCGGCGTTCTGCGTTGTCGGGCCAGGTCCCGGCCAGCGGTGCTTCCCGCCGGCCGGGTACGATGTCCCGAGCACCCGGCCAGGTAGCTCAGTTGGTACGAGCGTCCGACTGAAAATCGGAAGGTCGGCGGTTCGACCCCGCCCCTGGCCACATAGCCTTTCGCCGGGCTACATCAGCGCCGACCAGCCGAACCGCTGGTCGGCGCTGTCGTTTTCGCCACTCCTGCCGCAAGATCCACGGCGACACGCTGGACCTTCTCCCAGGCGGACCACTTGCCGATATTACGTATGTTCGTAACGATGGCACCGTGTCCCGTGAATCCGATCCCTGGGCGGACCTGGACGACCGACTGCGGGCCGTCGAGGCGCACCTCGGCATCCGTGCCGACGAGCCGGTGACCGACCGACCATCCCGGAACGTTCCCGCGCGCCGAGCAACGCCACCAAAGCCTTCGTCGGCCACTCCGAAGGACGGGGTGTTCTGGGTGGTTGACGGCCTGCGGGAGCAGCTCGCCGATGTCGCGGGTGGCGGCGTGGTGCTTGCCGGAATCGTCGAGACGGCCGGTGGCAGCGGCGTCTGGCAGTACGGCCAGACGACCGAGGCGCTGCTGGCCGTCGACGAGGGCGCGGCTGACGGCATAGCCAGCCGGCTGTCGGCACTCGGCCATCCGGTGCGTCTCCGACTGCTGCTCGCCGTGCTGCGCGGGGAGACCAGCACCGCCTCGCTCGGCAAGCTCGACGGCATGGGGACGACCGGCCAGGTCTATCACCACATCCGCATCCTGACCGCCGCCGGCTGGTTGCGTTCTGTCGGCCGCGGCAGCGTGCGGGTCCCTCCCGAGCGGGTGGTGCCGCTGCTGGTCACGCTCACCGCGGCGCTTGAATGATAGCTATTACGTAATTACGTAGTACACTGGTCACGAACACGAGCGAGAGGGGACGGCAATGAGCTACGCGACCGCGATTGTGATCGGCATCCTGGCCGGCGTCGTGCTCGGATTGTTGATCGACAATGTCGCCCTCGGCATCCCGATCGGCGTCGCCGGGGCGTTCGTCTACACCGTAAGCACCCGTGGTCGGCGGCGATCCCGGCCGACCGATCGGAACTGACCGTCGGCGGGCCGGTCTCGCGGCGCGAGCGCCGCGAGACCGGCCCGCCGCACGAGCTACCCCTTGACGCAGATGACCTGCTTGAGGTGCGCGACCACCTCGACCAGGTCCTGCTGCTGCGCCATCACCTGGTTGATGTCCTTGTAAGCCTCCGGGATCTCGTCCACCACCCCGGCGTCCTTGCGGCACTCCACCCCGGCGGTCTGGCGTGCGATATCCGCCGTGGTATATGTCCGCTTCGCCTGCCCCCGGGACATCCGCCGGCCTGCGCCGTGCGAGGCGGAGCAGTACGCGTCCGGATTGCCCTTGCCGCGCACGATGTACGAGCCGGTGCCCATCGAACCAGGGATGATGCCGAGGTCACCCCGGCCGGCCCGGATCGCGCCCTTGCGGGTCACCAGCACCTCCACCCCGTCGTAGGTCTCCTCCGCCACGTAGTTGTGGTGGCACGAGATCGGCTCGGCGAAGGTCACCGAGGGAACCGACTCGCGGACCACCGCGCAGAGCACGGCCAGCATGACCGCCCGGTTGCGACGCGCGTACTCCTGCGCCCACCACAGGTCCCGGCGGTACGCCGCCATCTCCGGCGTACCGGCCAGGAACACCGCCAGGTCCCGGTCCGGCAGGTCGGCGTTGTGCGGCAGCCCGCGAGCCACCGCCATGTGCCGCTCGGCCAGTTCCTTGCCGATGTTGCGCGACCCGGAGTGCAGCATCAGCCACACCCGACCGTCGTCGCCGCCCTGCTCGACGCAGACCTCGATGAAGTGGTTGCCACCGCCGAGCGTGCCGAGCTGACGCTGCGCCCGGGTCTCCAGCGCGGCGACGCCCCCGTGCAGGTCGCCGAACCGCCGCCAGAACGCGTCCCACCCACCCTGCTCCAGGCCGCGGATCCGGCGCGGGTCGACCGCGTCATCCCGCTGGGCGAAGCCGACCGGGATCCGGGCCTCGATGGCGGACCGCAGCGGGGCGAGGTCGTCCGGCAGGTCCGCCGCGGTGAGCGAGGTGCGCACCGCGGACATGCCGCAGCCGATGTCCACGCCGACCGCGGCCGGCGAGACGGCCTGCCGCATGGCGATAACCGAGCCGACGGTGGCACCCTTGCCGAAGTGCACGTCGGGCATCACCGCCACACCCTGCACCCAGGGCAGCGACCCGATGTTGCGCAGTTGGCGGGCGGCCTGCGATTCGATGGTGTACGGGTCGGTCCAGACGCGTACCGGGGCGCGGGTGCCCGGCAGCGGGATGAAACTCATGGCGTGCCTTCCGCTTGTCGATGGGGTCGCTGAGGTCCGGGGTCGGCGCGTGCCCGATCTGTACGCCGAGCAGGCCGACGCCGGCCAGCAGGGCGAGGTCGGTGTGGATGTCCCCCGGCCCGTCCGGAGACCGGGTGTCGGATACCCGGGACGAGCGACGATGTACCTGCGGGATCCGCCGATCGTTAACGGGAGCCGCGACCGCGCCCCGGGTGGCTGTCGGGAGCCATGGCCGCGCCCCCGGGTGGCTATCGGGAGCCTTGGCCGCGCCACCGCTCGGAGCGGCACGGTTCGGAGCGGCGGTGATAACACCGATCGGCGGCCGGCAGCAACGGACGGCCCTGCTGTCGGGGCCGCCTGCCTCCGCGTCTGCTCGCCATGTCCTGCTCCTCGAACGGGCTCGGTCGTTGTCGGGCCACGGTAGGACGGGTGGCACGGTCGCGACAAGACGATTACGCGGCGGCCCGGATCTCGGCCGCGGCGGCGGCGATCCGTGTCGTTCTCTCCGGCCCCGTTGTCGTACCGAAATGATCGCCAAGATGTGCTTACGGGGGGCAGCCGGTATGGTCCGGGCCTATGGGACACGGCGCTACCGACTCCACCGAAGTCCAGCAGGACATCGAGGGCTTTGCAGTGCGCAGCACGCTCCACGTGCCGGCGCCGCCCAGCGAGGCGTTCGAGGCGTTCACCGCCGGCCTCCCGCAGTGGTGGGTCAAGGAATACACCTGGTCCGGGCCGGCGGCGTTGAGCGAGATCGGCATCGAACCGCGCGAGGGAGGCATGGCGTACGAGATCGGCCCGCACGGCTTCCGGGCGGACTGGGGCCGGGTCATCGCCTGGCAGCCACCCCGCCGGCTCGTCTTCACCTGGCAGATCGGACCCGACCGGGCTCCGGTGCCGGACCCGGCCCAGGCCAGCGAGGTCGAGGTGCGGTTCGTCCCGCAGGACGGTGACCGGACCCGGGTCGAGGTCGAGCACCGCGCCTTCGACCGGCACGGCGACAACGCCGAGGGATACCTGCGGGCGCTGACCGCCGGTTGGCAGGAGCTGCTCACCCGGTATTCCGGCATGGTGCAGACGCGCGGGCACTCGTATCGCTGACCGGCCGTCACCACGGTAGCCCGCCGCAGCGGCGGGCCGCCGCGCCGGCCCGTCAGCCGCCGATGCCCTGCCGTGCCGCCCCCGCACCGGTGAGACGTTCGCCGCCGAGGTCCGCCCGCCGACCGGCCGCCGCGCCCAGGTACAGCCCGCCGCCGCTGAGCCGGCGCTGCCGCATCGGCTCCGCGTCGGGATAGGCCTCGTCCCGCCGTCGCTCCACCCGAACCGACCGGTCCGCCAGGACGAGGGTGGTCGACGGCTCGGCCGAGGCGGCGACGGCGGCTTCTTCGGCCCGCCTGAGCCGGTGGGCGACGGACTGGGCGAAGCCGATCAGCCAGGTCCGGCGAAACGCGGCCGGATGCTCCCAGGGCGGCACGGACGCGGCCGCCAGCCCGTGCGCCGCCTGCACCAGCAGCGAGGTGTAGAGCAACTCCACCCTGGCGAGGTCGCTGTCGAACCCGAAGACGTGAACGCTCGTCCGGTGACCGGTGCGCAGCCGTACGGTACGGCAGCGCAGCCCGCCGGCCACCGCGGCGAGCAGGCTCGCCTTCTCCGCCGCGTACGGCCTGGACACCTCGATCTTCCGATCGGTGACCGGGTCGGCGGCCGACCGACGAGCCGCCAGCAGCGCCTGGTCGACGCCGTACCGGGCGATCAGGTCCGTCGCCTTGGCGGTGAACGCCGCAGCCTCGGCCGGCGTACAGCCGGGATCTTCCGCCTTGGTCAGCAGCTTGCGCACCTTGTCGAGGATCGCGTCGGACATGGAACAGGGGTACCACGCCGCACCGACACCCGTCGCCATCCGCCGTCACCGCGCATGGCGGGCCACACGGGCACACATCGGCCAGCGACGATGAGTATGATCCTCACCATCCGGATCTCGTCCACTACGGACGGTCGACTTCCCCACCCGGAGGCGCGCATGTTCCGATGGAAACGTCCCCGACTCCTGCTCGCCACGGCGCTCACGCTTGTGGTCGCGGCAACCCTCAGTCCGTCCCCGGCACACGCCACGGCCCCCGACGCGGTCGCGAGCGAGCCCGGCAACCTGGCGGCCAGCACCCTGGCGTCGTGCTACTCCGGCGCGGTCTACCGGGTGTTCGACCGAGGCGGCTGGGGCGGTGAGGTGGGCACCTTCAAGACGTCCACCCGGTGCCGCGACATCAACGTCCGCAACGGCAGCGTCTTCGGCACCAACGCCTGCGTGGTCTTCGTGGACAAGACGAACAACTGCAACTACTGGACCTATGTGCCGGCCAAGTCCGGCTGGTTCGTCGTCGCCACAAACGTCAAGGACGGCACCAACTTCCGGGTCCGCTTCTCGAACAACTTCTACCAGTACGACCCACTGATCTCCTACACCGCGTACTGACCGGCCCTGGCGACCGGCGCTCCCGTCTCCCGGCGGGGGCGTCGGTCCCGCTACCGCGCGGGCCGCGCCTCAGTCGCCCCGTCTGCGCAGGGTCGCCACCGCGGAGCCGGCCAACGTCAACAGACAGTCCGGCAGTTGCCCGTCATCGAGTGCCGCGGTGAACAGCGCCTCGGCGGTGGGCACGTCACAGTTCGCGTACGCGCTGACGAACCGGGCCACCCAGCGGGCGTCGTACTCCGCTTGGTCGATCCCGGGAAAGTCCAGCGTCCACGCGCCGCTCGGGGCGCCGTCGGGCAACATCGCCGCGGCCAGGCACCAGGCCACGTCGTACGCCCCCACCACGCCGGAACGGTCCAACACCGCGTCGAACGCGCCGGCAACCGCCGCGCTGTCCCCGGCCAACGCGGAACGCAACACCGCCGCGGCGTCGGCGAGCGTCTCCTCGGGCAGATCGGTCACGTCGCGACAGTATGTCGCGGAGTCAAGACGCGCAGCGAAACTCGACGTTCGGGCCTGGCAAAGAATAGGCCGGCATCACACCCGGCCCGGTCGGCACGCTAAGGTGCGCACCGGACCATCGGGAGAAAGGATGGCGACCATGCTCGTTTCCCGTCGGGCGCGCAGCGTTGCGCTGGCCGCCTGCGCCCTTCTGGCGCTCACCATCGCCGGATGCGGGCAGGACGACGACCCCACCGACCAGGCGTCCGCCATCCGTCTCTACGGCACGGACGGCAACATGCAGAACTCCTTCGGCAAGGAGTTCGACGGCCAGGCCGGGATCCTCGACGGGATGAAGGGCACCACGCCTCTTACCCCTCTGCCGCCCGGCTTTCAGGACCGGTTGCGCGCCATCGATCCCAAGTTGAACGACTTCCTGTACGCGGCCGAGTCGTACGACGCCGTGGTGATCAGCGGGCTGGCCGCGCAGCTCGCCGGCTCCACCGAGCCCGCGGAGATCGCCCGGCAGATCAACGCGGTCACCAACACCGGTCAGCGGTGCGACAGCCCGGAGACCTGCCTCAAGCTGGCCCGGTCCGGCGTGGACATCGAGTACCGCGGGATCTCGCTCACCCGGGGTGGATTCACCTCCGCCGGTGAGCCGTCCACGGCCAGCTACGGCACCCTGCACTTCAACGAGTCGAGCCAGTTGGACGACGGTAAGACCGAGTTCGTGGGCGCCGGCGACGAGTCGACCGCCAGCAACACGCCGCCCCCACCGCCGAAGAAGCAGGTCGGTGGCAAGGACGATCCGCGCGACGGGTCGCCTCTCAAGATCGGTGGCCTGCTGCCCCGGACCGGTGACCTCGCCCTCGCCTATCCCCCGCTCGCGGCCGGCACCCAACTTGCCATCCGGGAGCTGAACGCCGCGGGTGGGGTGTTGGGGGACCCGGTGACGTGGATCGACGGGGACGACGGCACCGACCCGAAGACCGCGAAGGAGACAGTCGCCAAGCACGTCAGTGCCGGCGTACATGTGATCATCGGGGCCGGCGCGTCCGGAATCTCGCGGGCGGTGCTGCCCGACATCATCGCTGCCGGCGTGATCCTCTTCTCGCCGTGCAACACCGACGCCGGACTGACCACGGTGGAGGACGAGGGCCTCTACTTCCGCACCGCGCCCTCGGACATCCTGCAGGGCCGGGCGCTGGCCGATGTCATCCTGCGGGACGGACCGCAGAAGATCGCGCTGGTGGCCCGGAAGGACACCTACGGCGAAGGGCTGCAGAGCAACGTGCGCACCGAACTGGAGCGCACCGGCATCCGCCCCGACCAGATCAAGCTGCTGGCCTACGAGCCGCCGCCGGCCGGCAGCGGTGGCGCCACCGTGGACTTCGCGGCCGGGGCAAAGGAGATCAAGGACTTCGGCGCGGAAGCCGTACTGATAATCGGCTTCGGTGAGTCGGCCCAGGTGATCAAGGCGATCGCCGCGGCAGGCATCAAGATCAAACACTGACCCAGGCCCTGACGGCGCCCACCCGCCTCCGGATGGGCGCCGTTACCGTTCGTCCCGTGGCCCCCGGCGTCAGCGGTCCCGCCGCCGCTCCAGGAACTCGGTCATCCGGCGCCGTTTCTCCTCGTCCTCGAAGAGCACCGCCTGACTGACCAGGTCAAGCTGCGGGTGGGCGGCCGCCGGCGCGTCTACCGCGAGTTTCGTCAACCGCAGGGCGAGCGAGGATGCCCTGGCCATCTCGTCGAGCAGTTCGTGCGCCGCGCCGAGTAGCTCGGTGGGTTCGTCCACCACCCGGTTCACCAGGCCGATCCGCAGCGCCTCGGCGGCGTCCACCCGGCGCCCGGTGAACAGCAGCTCCTTCGCCCGAGCCTCACCCACGAGCGCGGGCAACCGGTGGGTCGCGCCAGCGCCGGCGATGATGCCCAGCCGCACCTCCGGCTGACCAAAGAACGCGCGGGCGGTGCACACCCGCAGATCGCAGGCGTACGACAGTTCGGCGCCCCCACCCAGCGCCGGTCCGTCCACCGCGGCGACGGTGGGCAGTGGCAGGGCCCGGATGCGGGCGAACAGGGCGGAATTGATCGCCGCGAGCGCGTCGGTCCGGTTCCGTTCCCGCAACTGCGCGATGTCGGCGCCGGCCGCGAAGATCCCGTCCGCGCCACCGGTGAGCAGCAGCAGTCGCGGCTCCCGCTCCACCGCGGCGCAGACCTCGTGCAGCTCCGCCACCATGTCGGCGTCCACCGCGTTCCGCTTGTCCGGCCGGTCCAGGGTCACCACCACCCGGTCCGGCCGCTCCTCGACCCGTACGCTGGCCCGCTCGCTCACTGCCGCTTCCCACCTTCCCAGCGATAGAACCCGTGACCGGTCTTCTTGCCCAGCCGTCCCTCGGCGACCATCGACTCCAACAGCGGCGGAGGCGCGAACCGGTCGCCGTACGCCCGGTGCAACGTCCGCGCGATGTCCAGCCGCACGTCGAGGCCGACCAGGTCGGTCAGCTCCAACGGTCCGACCGGATGCCGGTAGCCCAGCACCATCGCCTTGTCGATGTCGGCCGGACTGGCCACCCCGTCGGCGACCATCCGGATCGCCTCCAGGCCGAGCGTGACGCCGAGCCGGGAGGTGGCGAAGCCGGGCATGTCGCGTACCACGATGGGGTCCTTGCCCAGCCTGCCGGCCAGCGTGACGGCTGCCTCGGCGGCGGCCGGCGCGGTGGCCGGCCCGACCACCACCTCGATCAACGCCATGGCCCAGACGGGGTTGAAGAAGTGCAGCCCGAGGAACCGGTCCGGGGCCCGCAACCCGGTCGACAGCTCGCTGATCGGGATGCTGGAGGTGTTGGTGGCCAGCAGCGCGGGCCGCCGGGCCTCGGCCGCCGCGAGGACGTCGCGCTTGAGGTCCAGCCGTTCTGGTACGGCCTCGACGATGACCGCGGGCTCCTCGGCGACCTCGGCGACGTCCCCGCCGACGGTCAGCCGCGCCCGGCTGGCATCCGCGTCCGCCGCGGTCAGCTTCCCCCGCGCGACCGCCGCGTCCCACAGCCGGCGCAGCGCCGCCTCCGCTGCGCTGGCCCGACCGGCGTCCACCTCGACGAGGTCCACCCGAAAACCGGCTCCGGCGGCCACGTACGCGATGCCCAGGCCCATCGTGCCGGCGCCGATGACGACGAAGCGATCAGTCATGGGGGCGACCCTATGCACCCGGTGCCCGGTCCGCTCGGCCGGCCCACCATTCGAGCCGGGTGGCGGCCGGGTTCCTCGAATGTGACGGTGCGGGCCGGTCCGGTCCCGGGAGCGACAACACGGGTCCCTTCCGCCGCTTGTGATCGTCGGCGACTGGGTATCAGAGCGCACAACACACCCACCGACGAAGGGGTCGCCATGACCGAGGCCAACGGGACCGCAGCACAGGAAACCGTCGAGACGCGTGGCGACGAGCGCGTGGACCTGCTGCGCGCGGACGCCAACAACGACGGCCGGACCGACGTCTGGGTCGTCGACACGGACGGCGACGGCAAGGCCGACCTCTTCCAGTTCGACACCGACGGCGACGGCAAGGTCGACATCACAATGGTGGACATCGACGAGGACGGTACGCCGGACGAGGTGGTCGACGGCGACGGCGGACTGCCCCCGGCGCCATTGCCCCCCACCGCCTGACGAGGGCAGCCCCGGGCCACCTCCGCTGGGGAGCTGGCCGCCGCGCAGCCACACCGCCACGACGCACCTGCGAGCACGCCGGAGCTGACCAGGGCGGTTCGACGTGCCACCATGGGACGATGACCGCGTCCGATCTGTCCGTCCCGCCCGGCGTGCCCGCGGTGGGCCGACGCGAGCGCCGCAAGCGGGAGACCCGGGCGGCGCTTGAGCGGGCGGCACTGCGGTTGTTCGCCGAGAAGGGCTACGAGCAGACCACCGTCGAGGAGATCGCGGACGAGGCGGACGTGGCGGTCCGCACCTTCTTCCGCTACTTCGCCTCCAAGCAACACGTGCTCTTCGGTGACGTCGGTCACCAGCGGATCGGGGAGCTGCGGGCGGCGCTGGCCGCCAGTCCCGCCGACCTGCCACCGCTGGAGGCGGTCCGGACCGTGCTGGACGCCCTGGATCTGGACCGGGACGAGCAGGAGCAGATCCTGGTCCGGCTGCGGCTGATGGACCGGCAGCCGTCGTTGGTGGGCGTGTACCTGATGCTCAATCACGAGCTGCGGCAGATCCTTGTCGAGTTCGTGGCCGACCGCACCGGCCTTGCCCCGACCGACCCCTACCCTCTGCTGGTCGGCGGGGCGGCCGTCACGGCCTGGGACGCCGCGCTGTCCGCCTGGTCGGCCGGTGGCGGGACCACCTCACTCGCCGCGCTACGACGGGAACTGTTCGCGGCGCTCACCGCCGGGGTGCTGGCGGGTCCACCGGACCGGCCGCCCGACGGACCGGGCTGAGAGACGCGACAGGGTCGCCCAGGCCGGCCTGGATGCCAGGTCAGTCCGCCAGCCGCAGGGTGGCCAGATAGTACGGTGCGTCCGCGGTGTCAACGTCGGTCAGCCGCCACGGCGAGCCGTGCACGAGTTCCGCGAGTTCCTCGGGGGAGCAGACCAGGTAGTCGAACCACGGGGTGCCGAACTCCCGGTAACGCAACCGGAGCCGGAGCTGCCCGCCGAGCCTGCCCCGCGCCCGGTTGGCCCGGTGATACCCGGTGTGCAGCGGATCCGTGGTCCGGTACGGGTCGGAACCCTGCGCGATGATCTCAGCGCCGGGCCGGGCCAGCGCCCCGAGCGCGGCGAGGAAAGCGGGTGCCCGGTCCCGTCCCTCCAGCAGTCCGAGATTGTTGCCGAGCAGCACGAACGTGTCGTAGCGCGGTCCGATCGCGGCGTGCTCGTCCACGGTGGCCAGCACGAGGTCGCGTACCCCCCGACGGCGGCACATCTCGACGGCCCCGGCGGAGACGTCGAGACCGGTCACCGCGACGCCACGGCGCTGCAGCTCCAGCGCGATCCGGCCACCGCCGACGCCGATGTCCAGAACGGCGCCCCGCGCCCGGTCGACGGCCCTGTGGTCGTACGGCTGCCACTCGTCCGGTTCTGCCAGGTAGTGGTCGGCGGGCGCGCCGTAGATCAAGCCGTCGTCCCGTTCGATGACCTCGATGACCGGACGGGGCAGCCGGCCGCCGGCGAGCGGTCTCGGACCGGTCCCGCTCCGCACCGCGTACACGTCGCGTAGCAGTTCTCCGAAGACGTCCCCGACCCGCGGCTCACCCGGCATGACGCTGACGCTAACCAACCCGGGCGACCGCCGCGCACCGAGGCCCGCCGGGACCCGCCGCGCCGAGCGGGCGACCGGCCTACCCTTGACGGGTGGCCACGATCGACGACCTGGCAGCCGAGAAGTACATCTTGCTCACCACGTACCGCCGGGATGGCCGCGCGGTGCCCACGCCGGTCTGGGTGGTCCGGGACGGCGACGCCCTGGCGGCGTGGACCCCGACCGACTCCGGAAAGGCCAAGCGGATCCGGCGCAGCGCCACGGTGACGATCGCTCCCTGCGACGTGCGCGGCCGGCCCAGCGGTCCGGCGGTGCCCGCGCGGGCGTCCGTGGGCGACCGGGCCGCGCTGGACCGGGTACGCCGCGAACTGCGTCGCAAGTACGGGTTGACCGCCCGACTCACGCTGCTGGGCAGCCGGCTCCGGCGGGGCAGTTCCGGAACGGTGGCGGTGCGCATCGTCCCGTCAGACTGACCGGGGCCGCGCCGCCCTCCGCAGGCACGGATGGTCGTGGACACGCGTCAGGGGCGGAGGATGGTCTTCCTCCGCCCCTGACGTCAGGCACTTCGCTCGGCCACCTGGGGCGCTAGGGGGTGTCGCGCCGCCGGGACCGCTTCAATCCTCTCAGTCGCCCTGACGCTGCTGGGGAATCTGCCCCTGCAGCAAGGCCCGCACCTCCGACTCGCGGTAACGCCGGTGGCCACCCAGAGTGCGGATGGCGCTCAGCTTCCCCGCCTTCGCCCACCGGGTCACGGTCTTCGGGTCGACTCGGAACATCGACGCCACCTCGGCCGGTGTGAGTAGCGGCTCGGGTTCGTGCGTACGCGATGCCATCGGTCACTCCTCCACAGGTACCTATAGACATCGGCCGGGGTCCCGCCGGCCGACGCGTCTCCCATGGTCCGGCTAGTCCCCGATGTCCGACATGGGCCGAACGGCCGAAGGTCCCTGGATGGACGGATGAACCAAGACCGAATTATGCCCTTTTTCTTACCCACAATGGTTCTTATTCGGACTCATCTTTACAGGTAGCGACGTATCAGCTACGAGACTGATTCGTAAATGGCCACGCTTCTGGCGCGGGTTCGCGGGAATTTGGAGCTAATTGCACCTCTCGCGCAGCTGCACCGCCCGCCACCGGGCCACCAGCTTCTCGTACGCCGCCGTGGCGGCCTCCGCGTCGCCCCGGGACAGGCCGGCGAGGCCCTCGGCGACCAGTTCGGGTGAGTCGTCGGCGGCGAGCGTGTCGTCCGGCAGCAGGTCGACCAACCCTCCGTAGTCCAGCTCGACCATGGACCTCGGGTGGAACTCCTCGAGCCAGCGGGCGCTTTCCTCCACCGCCTCGGTGATCGGCGCGTCACCGACCGACTTCCGCAACACGGACAGTCCGCGGGAGGCCCGCCGGCGCGCCTTCGAGATCTCCGTGCGGTAGCGCAGCGTCCGGCGACCGGGCTCGATGGTGAACTCCCGCTCCTCGGGAGCGACGAACACGAACCAGCGCAACGGCACTCCCCAGGTGGCAATCTGCTCGTGGACCCGGGGCACCCCGTGCTCCAGCACCCGGGCACCGCTGCGCCAGTCGTCCACCACAGCCCGGGCCTGCCCGGCCAGGATCGGCGGCACGAACGCGTCGGCGAGCACTGACGGCACGCCGTCCCGGGCGCTGAGTGCGGCCTCAGCCACCCGAACCCGCAGATTCCACGGGCAGACCAGCAGATTGTCCTCCTCCTGGAGGACGTACGCCTCGTCCGGCAGGTCCGGCAGCCGGGTCCAACCAGCACCGAGGGCCTCGATCACAGCGGTGCGCTGGCGCCCCGGGCCGTCTTTGGGCGTCACCGCCCGGCCCTGCTGGACATACCGGCGCCAGAAGGTCTGGCGCTCCCGGTCGAAGGCGGTCAGCGGCTCATACACCCGAAGGTAGGAAGCGAAGAGCGACGGCACGGCGCGATCCTCCCACGAAAGTCCGGTTCCGCCCCGCTCGGTCGTCCCGACCCACCCATCGGGCCAACGAACAGCCGCCCGACAGCCCACCGCGCGGTGTCCACCCTTCGGACCGGCCACGACGCGACCGTCAGTTGCGCTCACCGAATACTAGGCTCGCACCACCGGCAGCACCCCACGCCGGTGACCCGGCAGGCCCGCCCCACAAGGGCGACCCCGACACAGGAGCAGTCATGGGTGTATTCAGCAGCACCGACGCCACCGCGACAGGACATGAGCAGGTCATCTTCTGCCAGGACAAGCACACCGGCCTGAAGGCCGTCATCGGCATCTACTCCACCGCCCTCGGGCCGGCCCTCGGCGGCACCCGCTTCTACCCGTACGCCAGCGAGGAGGACGCGGTACGCGACGTCCTCGACCTGTCCCGCGGAATGGCGTACAAGAACGCGCTCGCCGACCTGGACCTTGGCGGCGGCAAGGCGGTGATCTGGGGCGACCCGGAGCAGATCAAGACCGAGCCGCTGCTACGCGCCTACGGCCGCTTCGTGGAGTCGCTGGGCGGCCGCTACTACACCGCCTGCGATGTCGGCACCTATGTCTCCGACATGGACATCGTGGCCCGGGAGACCCGCTACGTCACCGGCCGCAGCGTCGAGCACGGTGGCGCCGGCGACTCCTCGGTGCTCACGGCCTGGGGCGTCTACCAGGGCATGCGGGCGGCGGCCGAGCACCAGTGGGGCACCCCCACGCTGGCCGGCCGACGGGTCGGCGTGGCCGGCCTCGGCAAGGTGGGCAAGCACCTGACCAAGCACCTGCTGGACGACGGCGCCAAGGTGGTGGCCACCGATGTCAGCCCGAAGGCACTCGACTGGGTGCGGAGCACCTACCCGCAGGTCGACCTGGTCCCCGACGGCACTGAATTGATCACTTCGGACATCGACGTGTACGCCCCCTGCGCGTTGGGCGGTGCGCTGAACGACGACACCGTGCCCGCGCTGCGCGCCACGGTCGTGGCGGGGGCGGCGAACAACCAGCTCGCCCATCCCGGGATCGAGAAGATGCTCGCCGACCGGGGGATCCTGTACGCGCCCGACTACGTGGTAAACGCCGGTGGCGTGATCCAGGTCGCTGACGAGATCGAGGGCTTCAACTTCGAGCGGGCGAAGCTGCGGGCCACCCGGATCTTCGACACCACCCGGGAGATCCTCACACTGGCGGACTCCGAGGGGGTGCCGCCCGCGGTGGCCGCCGACCGGCTCGCCGAGCGACGGATGGCCGAGGTCGGCCGGCTCCGCTCCATCCACCTGCGCCGACACTCGTAGGAGCAGGTCGTTCGGCCATTTCGGTGCTGCTGTCGCGTCCCCCGCCGGTTGGCGGGGGCGCGAGCTGTCGCCCGGAAAAGGTGATTTGCCCCGGCTGAGGTGTTTTGCTCGCCTAATGGCCAGCCCTCATTGCGCTCCTTACCGCCCAGAATCGGCGACCCGGCCACGGAAGGTGCGACGCGCGGGCGTGACGCAGGGAACCCGAGGTGCCGAACCGGGGCCCACCCATGTACCGTAAGAGCCACGAGAGATGCCTAACGTCATCGGGGCCCGCCTTCGGGCTGCCCCGAATTCTGTGCGAGGGGGTCGAGCCATGGGGCGCGGCCGTGCTAAGGCCAAGCAGACGAAGGTGGCCCGGGAGTTGAAGTACCACTCCCCGAACACCGATCTCGCCGCCTTGCAGCGGGAACTCGGCGGCGGCGGCAAGTCGGACCACGACTTCGACGACGACTACAAGCAGTACGTCGACGACGAGGACGAGGATCACGACGCGGACGACCAGGACTCCTGGCCGCCTCGCACCCGCTGACCCTCCGAAATCATGAGCACGCGGTAAGGCCCGCGTGCTCACGTATGTCGGTACAGGGTTCGTACGCATCGCCAACCAGCAGGTCACGTTTCACAAGTGCCGGCCGATCCGAGCCAGTCCAGCGACGCCCGGCAAGGCGGAGGTGCGTCCGGATACCGGCCGTATCCGGACGTGCCGACGCAGCCGGTCGTCGCCCGTGCCGGCCAGCACTTGTGAAACGCGGCCCAGAGGTCGGGCGCTGGGCTACGTCGCGACTCTGGCCAGCCATCGGGTGGCGCTATGCGTCGAGGACCGCTGTGCCCGCCCGAACGCCCCCGCTGCGGCGCGGCAGTCCGGTTCCCCGGGGGTCCTCGATCCGACCCACCACCCCTCGCTCCTACCGTGGCCTGTTGTTCCAGTTGTAGAACGTGGGGATGTTCTCGAAGTGGTTCCAGGCGCACACCGCGCCAGCCCCTTCGACGGCATCAACGACCTCGGCGCGCCGTCGACGCGCGGCCTCGGCCTCCCGCAGGAGTGCGTTCAGCCCCGCCCGCGCCCCGCGGACCCGGTCGGTGACACCACCAGCGGTGTCATCATGCCGCCGTCGGTTCGATTTCTCGGGCATGGTCCAACACTCCCTCCAGTAGGCGGATCTTGCTGTTGCGGCAGTGCTCGGTCTCCGTGCCATCGAACCGACCGTGCTCGAAGTACCTGTTCGCGGCATGGCCCCCACCGCAGAAACCGAAGTAGGGGCAACTCGACCGGCAGGACTCGACACCACGCAGAAACTCGGCCACCCAGGGCATCCCGGTGGCCCCGGCAAGGATCTCCGGTAGTGCCCGCGTCAGCACATTGCCACTGGTGAAGTCGCCGTACCGGGGGTCGGAGAAGCCAGCCAACTCCGGCGAGAGGAGCACCACAGCACCGTCGTGGCCGATTGTCGGGATCGGGTCCAGGCTGCGGGGCAACAGGTCCCCGTCCGTGCCGTCGAGGACCGCGGCGGCGTACCGCAGCGACCATTCCACCTCGCGCAGGTGGATCCGCGGATCCCGGCGCCAGGCCGCGACAAGCTCCGCCCAGAACTGCCGCACCCGCTCGGCGGAACGAGCATTGCTCCTGGTGTTGACCCCCTCCATCTCCTCGATATTGATCCCCAGCACCTCGCAGCCGAGATCCAGGAAGTAGTCGTACAGTTCGGCGGCCAGCCCCGGCGCCGGATCGGACACCACGCACAGCGCCGAGAACGGGATGCCATGCCGACGCAGCGTCTCGATCCCCCGCCGGATCTGCTGGTACGCCGGTCGACCGCCACGGCTGACCCGGTCACCGTTACGCCAGGCCGGACCGTCGACGCTCACGCTCACCCGGACCTGGTGCGCCACGAAGAAGTCGCACCACCGATCATCGATCAACGTGGCATTCGTCTGCACGTGCTGCTCGACCTGAGCATCGAAGGGCGCGAAGAGCGAGCCGAGATGATCACGGCCGGCCGTCAACGGCTCGCCGCCGTGCCACACCACGGAGAACCGGCCGGCGGACGCCCACCGGTTGGCGGGGCCGGCGACCGCCTCGGCCACCTCCACAGGCATGCGCCGATCCACCTGACGCAACGGTAGATAGCAGTAGGAACAGTCGAGATTACAGAGGGTGGTTGGCTGCATGACGACATACGCCGGCGTCCCGGCGATGCCTCGCATGCCGGAGGGCGCACGTCGCGCCACCTCCATCGGACCTCCCCCGTGCCTGAAGTGCCTCCAGGCTAGGTGCCGATGGCCAGTCGGGTGAACCCCTGATCAGGTAGAAGTATGATGCGCGGAGCGTGATCAACCGCGGGTGTGCTGGCCGATCATCTGCACCTGGCCGGTGCCCTCGATGACCTCGCCGACCTGCCACGCATCCACGCCCCGCCCGGCCAGGGTGGCAAGTGCCCGGTCCGCGTCCTCGGCCGACACGATCGCGAACATGCCGACGCCCATGTTGAAGGTCGCCTCCATCTCCGAGTCCTCGATCCGACCCTTCGCCTGCACCAGATCGAAGATCGGCTGTGGCCGCCAGGTCGACCGGTTGACCACGGCGTCAACGGTCTCGGGCAGGATCCGCACCAGATTGCCGGGAATGCCGCCGCCGGTGACATGCGCCAAGGCTCGGACCTCGGCCTCGGCGATCAGCTTCAGGCAGTCCTTCGCGTAGATCTTGGTTGGGGTCAGCAGTTCCTCCCCCAACGTCCGCTGCCGGCCGAACTCCTCGATTACCGTGTCCAGCCGCATCCGCCCGGCGCCCAGCAGCACGTGCCGCACCAGCGAGTATCCGTTGGAGTGCAGGCCGGACGACTTCATGGCGATGACGACGTCACCCACCTCGACCCGATCCGGTCCGAGGATCTCGCTCTCCTCCACCACACCGACCCCGGTGGCCGAGATGTCGTACTCATCCGGCCGCAGCACCCCGGGATGCTCCGCGGTCTCGCCCCCGAGCAGGGCGCAGCCGGCGTACCGGCAGCCGTCGGCGATCCCCGCGCCGATCTCGGCGACCTTGTCCGGCAGCACCTCGCCACAGGCGATGTAGTCCAGCAGGAACAGCGGCTCGGCCCCGCAGGCGACGAGGTCGTCCACGACCATCGCGACCAGGTCGATCCCCACCGTGTCGTGGATGTCGAGCTGCTGGGCTATGACGAGCTTGGTGCCCACCCCGTCCGTGGACGAGGCCAGGATCGGATGCCGATACCGGCCGGTGTCCAGCCGGAAGAGTCCCGCGAAGCCACCCAGGTCACCCATCACCTCGGGCCGACGGGTGTCCTTCACCTTCGACTTCAACAGCTCCACCGCCCGCTCGCCCGCGTCGATCGACACCCCCGCGTCCGCGTACGACGTGCGCTTGCGGACCGACCGACCGCCACTGCCCTTCCAGACCCGCCGCTCCTCACCCGACCCTCCGGTGGATTCGCCAGGTGCGCCGCCGCGCTCGGACACGTGCGTCACGATTTTCCCCTTTGTTGTCGCGGCCGGCCGGAAGCGCGATCGCCGAGGATTACTCGGCAGGGTGGCGGCCGGCGGCCGTACCGGTCGGTGCTATGGGCGATGCAGTGCGTCGGCGCCGCCGGGGCTGGCGACGAGTGATGCGACGCCGGCGGTGCGACGGTCGGTCGCCTCGCCCGGTGTCGCGGCGTCGGACGGACGGTCGGTGACCCGCCGTCCCACGCCCTCCAGGAGGTGTTTGCCGATCAGGTTGCCGGCCGGGAGGTCGATCGGATACTCGCCATCGAAGCACGCCCGGCACAATCGGGTCTTCGGCTGCTCGGTCGCCGCGATCAGGCCGTCAAGCGAGACGTACCCCAGGGTGTCGGCGCCTATGGACCGCCGGATGCCATCCGTGTCCAACCCGGTGGCCAGCAGCTCCGCGCGGGTGGGGAAGTCGATGCCGTAGAAGCATGGCCAGCTCACCGGCGGCGAGGAGATCCGGATATGCACCTCCAGCGCGCCCGCCTCGCGCAGCATCCGCACGATGGCGCGCTGGGTGTTGCCCCGGACGATCGAGTCGTCGACGACGACCAGCCGCTTGCCCCGCACGTTGTCGCGCAGCGGGTTGAGCTTGAGCCGGATGCCGAGTTGCCGCAGCGTCTGGGACGGTTGGATGAAGGTCCGGCCCACGTACGAGTTCTTGATCAATCCGGCGCCATAGGTGATTCCGGACGCCTCCGCGTAGCCAATAGCGCCGGGGATGCCGGATTCGGGCACCGGAATGACGAGGTCCGCCTCGACCGGGTGCTCCTTGGCGAGCTGCCGACCGATCTGCACCCGTGCCGCGTGCACGTTCCGGCCGGCGATGGTGGCGTCCGGCCGGGCGATGTAGACGTACTCGAAGACGCAGCCCTTGGGCTCGGGAGCGGCGAACCGGGCGGAGCGGAGACCGTCCTCGTCGATCGCGAGCAGCTCGCCCGGCTCCACCTCGCGCACCACGCTGGCACCCACGATGTCCAGCGCGGCGGTCTCGCTGGCCACCACCCAGCCCCGCTCCAACCGGCCCAGGACCAGCGGCCGGACGCCGTGTGGATCGCGAGCCGCGTACAGGGTCGACTCGTCCATGAAGACGAAGCTGAACGCCCCACGCAGCCGGGGGAGCACCTCCAGGGCGGCGGCCTCGACGGACAGGTCCGGCCGGTCCGCCAGCATCGCGGTGACGAGGGCGGTGTCGGAGGTGGAGGTGATCGGATCCGGGCCGGCGTCGGTCACCTGATCAGTCAGCTCCGCGGTGTTGACCAGGTTGCCGTTGTGGGCGAGCGCGATTGTGGTCCCCGCGTCGGTGGCCCGGATGGTGGGCTGAGCGTTCTCCCAGGTGGAGCCGCCGGTGGTGGAGTACCGCGCATGCCCGATGGCGACATGTCCGCGCAGGCTCGCGAGGGTCGGCTCATCGAAGACCTGGGCCACCAGGCCGATGTCCTTGTAGACCACGACGCTGGATCCGTCGCTTACTGCGATCCCGGCGGCCTCCTGACCGCGGTGCTGCAGGGCGTAGAGACCGAAATAGGTGAGCTTCGCCACATCCTCGCCCGGAGCCCACACTCCGAAGACGCCACACGCGTCCTGCGGGCCGGGCCGTTGGGGATCGAGGTCGTGGGTCAGCCGGCCGTCGCCTCGGGGCACCTGACGCTCCCTCTGTGGTCTGTTGGGATCCGGTCCGGGAACTACCGCCCACACAGTGTACGCGAGCAGGCGCGCCTCGGCGCCGGCCCAGCCGGCGCCGAGGCAAGGGCCGGGCCGCTGGTCATCGCCGTACAACGGTGCGGTGAGCAGGGGCATACCCACCAGGAGTGGTTGGGCTGCTCATAAAGGGAGGAATACCGACAAATCAGCGCGTATGCCGCTGGCGCGGATCCGGCCGTCCGCCACCGCCGTCGCCCATTCGAGCCGGCCGGTGGCAACCAGAACCCATGTCACCGGATCCATCTCGACGACGTTCGGCGGCGTCCCACGGGTGTGTCGTGGACCCGCGACCACCTGCACCGCACCATAGGGTGGAACGCGCACCTCGACCGATCGGCCAGGAGACCGACCGGACAGCTCCGCCAGCAGCACCCGCACCGCGTCCCGCAGGGCCGCCCGCTCCGGCGATCGACCGGCATCGAGCGCCGCCAACACGGCAGACACCGGTGAGGACTTATTGTGCGGAGAGGACACGACGGGACGATACGACCTGCCGCGGCGAGATTCGCGACCGCCCCTGGGTCGCGCCGATCCGGCTCGACAGGGCATAGTGGCCGACGGTGTACTCGAACTTGCGGTAACTCCTCCGGTCATTCGACACGATCGGCAGGTTGAGCGGGAAGGCGGTGGACGTGACAACACACCGACGAGCCTGGCGCCTACGGGCCGGTGTGGTTCTGGCGCTGGTCACCGGCGCGATGTTCACCCTCCCCGCCACACCCGCCCTGGCCGCCGCGCCGGACATCAACAACGTATCGGCCTCGCCCAACTCCGTCGAGTCCGGCGGAACGGTGCGGGTGACCTACACGCTCGAGTTCGACCCGGGCGACGGGCCCGCGGACGTCTCCGTCGCCTCGAGCAACGGCAGGCTCAACTGCGTCGACGGCTGCAACGCCGGGGCGGTCGCCTCGGGTGGCCAACGCACCGCGACCTTCCGCTACGGCAACGCCGGCAACTCGGACGAGCGGGCAACGATCACCGTCAAGGCCGTCTCCAGGGCCGACAACGACGAGAAAACAGAGTCCACCCAGGTCACGTTGGTGGGTAAGCCCGCCGCACCGCCGCCTCAGCAGACGCAGACGGTGAAGCAGGTGTGTGGCAAGGTCACCAACACCGCGTCGGGCGACGCCGTCCCGAACGCCAACGTGAGACTGGTCGACAGCAAGAACAACCAGCGCGACACCACCTCCAACGGCAGCGGCAACTTCTGCTTCAACGGCAGCTCGGACAACCCCATCGCCCCCGGCTCGCTGCAACTCGCCGCCTCGAAGGACGACATCACCACCACCAAGTCGCTGTCTGCCAACGCCGGCCAGTCGGTGAACGGTCAGCGCCTGGCGCTGGCCCTGGCGGAAGCCTCGCCCTCCGCCTCGGCCTCCGCCGAGCCGACGTCCAGTCTGGACGCGCTCCCGACGGGCGACCCCGAGGAGACCGCACCACCGACCCAGGCCGGTGCCCAGCCGGCATCCGACGAAGGCGCCGGTCTCGGCCAATGGCTGCTGATCATCGTCGGTGGTCTGCTCGTCGCCCTCGGCGTCGGTGCGATCGTGTTGCTCTGGATGCGCCGTAAGGAGAACGACGGCGACGAACCGGACGGCCAAGGTCCGGTGACCACCGGACCGATGGGAGCCGTACCGCCCAGCCGAGGCGCGTACCACGGCGCCGACGACCGCACCCAGCTACACCAGCCCGGCACCGACGCGACGATGGTCGCCGGTGGCGGCGCGCTCGCTGACGCACCGACCATGATGCACAATCGACCGCTGGTGGACGACGAGTTCCCTGACCCGTACGGCGCGCCATTGCCGAGCCAGCAGCCGGGATACGGCCAGCAGAACGACTGGGCGGGCGGCGGCTACCCCGATGCCACCCAGGTGGGCGGCTACAACGCCGGTTACGGCAACGCCCCCGGATCCGGCGCCGGTTACGGCAACGCCCCCGGATCCGGCGCCGGTTACGGCAACGCCCCCGGATCCGGCGCCGGCTACGGCAACGCCCCCGGATCCGGCGCCGGCTACGGCAACGCCCCCGGATCCGGCGCGGGTTACAGCAACGCCCCGGGATCCGGCGCCGGGTACGGCAACGAGCAGTACGGCGGGCAGACCGGACGGTATGACGGTGGCGGCGGCTACGGCGCCCCCGCTGACCCGTACGCGACCGGTGGTTACCAGCAGGGCGACTCGGGCTACGGATCCGGCCAGGCGGGGTACGACCAGCGGAACGCCGGGTACGACGGCGCCGGCTACGACCAGGGTGGCCAGGGCGGTGGGTACGGCGCCGAGGGCGGCTACGGGTATGGCCAGCAGCAGTCCGGGCCGGGCGGGTACGACGACCACGGCGGCTACGGCGGCGGCGGCTACGGTCAGGACCAGCACGGTGGTGGCTACGGTCAGGGCCAACACGGTGGTGGCTACGGCCAGGACCAGCACGGTGGTGGCTACGGCCAGGACCAGCACGGCGGCGGCTACGGCCAGGACCAGCGCGGCGGCGGCTACGGCCAGGACCAGCACGGCGGCGGCTACGGCCAGGACCAGCGCGGCTACTACGACCAGCCCGACGAACGGCAGGACCCGAACCGGGGCGGCCGGCGGTCCGTGGACTGGCTCGACAACTAGTACGGTGTCCAAGTCCTCGGTCGAGCCCCGGGAGCCTGACCGGATCTCGCGGTCAGGAAGCATCGGTGAAGGCATCGTGCCGCAGCACCGGGACGGTCGACGAACCCGTCCGAACGGCGATCTCGACGTCCTCGACGAAGCCGGCGGCAGCCAGTTCGCGGCCGGCGACCGAGCCGCGCACGGCGGCCGGCACATCGGGCACGCCCGACAGCGTCGCGAGCGCCACCGCTGCTTCCACTGACAGGCCGCCGGGGGCGGTGGACAGCGAGTCCAGAACGGCGGCGGAGCCGAGCTGATCCGCCACGCAGGGCCGGATGGTGCCGTCGCTCCAGCGCTCCCCCGCGGCGATGACTCCCACCGGGGCTTCGGACGCGCCGTACCCCTGGTGCAGTAGCCACCGTCCCACCGCGGCCGCGTTGCGCAGACCGGCGGCCACCACCGGTGCCCCGGTGGAGCCGGCAGCCGCGCATATCGCCGCACCGTGCGCTTCGGGCAGGACCAGCTCGTCCACCATGGGCGCCGACCGCAATGCGGCCGGGGACAGCGACCAGGGATGCTCCGGCCGTGCCGCTTCCCGGGGTACGGCGGCCACCGCGCCGATCCGCTCGGCGTAGTCAGCGGCCTGGTTGTGCCACGGGAATGGGTGTACCCGGATTCCCCGGCCCACCGCCACCTCGACGGCGGTGGAGAAGGACAGCACGTCCACAAGGACGAGCACGGCACACACCCGACTCAACTCGGCAGCCCCAGCCGGACCCCAGTCGAACCGCACACCGACCCCCGGTTGTCCGGAGGCGGGCTCGGTCATCGCGTGGCGTCGGGCGGTGCGGTGGGTCCGCCAGCGTCCTCGGTTCCGACCGGCGCGTCGGAGTCGTCGGCCGCCTCCAACTCAGCCGGCGCCGCATCAGCGACCTCCGGGCCCGGGGCACCAGCCGGCGCCGCATCAGCAACCTCCGGCGCCCGGGCAGCCGGCGCTTCGGCGACGTCCGCCTCGTCGGCAACGGCCGGGGCCGCCTCGTCAGCCGGGGCCTCGTCATCAGCCCGAGTCTCGTCGTCCTCGGTGGTCGGAGCCACCAAGGCGGCTCCGCCATCATCGGCGGCGGTCCGGCCGTCCTCGGGCTTACTGGTGGCGATGCCGGTGGGCACCGTCTCCGCGGATCGCAACTCCGCCTCGGTCGCGCCGAACAGACTCGGCAACGTCGCGGTGTGCGCCGCCCGCAGCTCGTCCAGGCCGATTCGGAACTGGCCGCGCACCTCCAGCGCCCGGCCGTTGGGGTCGGTCACGCCGATCGACGTGCAGGGCACCCCGCGCTCGGCACAGAGCGCGAGGAACGCCTTGTCCTGCCCCCTCGGCACGGTCACCAGCGCCCGGGCCGTCGACTCGCTGAACAGGAAGACGAACGGCATGGATCCGTCTGTGAACTCGGCCGGCGGCACGATCCGGGCGCCGACTCCGTATCGCAGGCAGGACTCGACAAGGGCCTGCGCCAGCCCGCCGTCGGAGAGGTCGTGTGCGGCGTGTACGTGGCCCACCCGGGCCGCCTCGGCCAGCAGGTCGGCCAGCGCGCGCTCGCGGGCCAGATCGACCACCGGCGGTACGCCGCCCAGGTGCCCGTGGGTCACCCACGCCCACTCCGAGCCCGACAGCTCGGTCGCGGTCTCGCCGAGCAGGAAGATCAGCTCGTCGGCACCGTGCTCCGGCCGGCGGAAGCCGATCGGCACCCGGTCGGCGACGTCGTCCAGGATGCCGAGCACGCCGACCACGGGGGTCGGGTGGATCGCGGCAGCACCGGTGGAGTTGTAGAAGCTCACGTTGCCACCGGTGACCGGGATGCCCAACTCCGCGCAACCGTCCGCCAACCCGCGCACCGCCTCGGCGAACTGCCACATCACCGCAGGGTCCTCGGGCGAACCGAAGTTGAGGCAGTTGGTCACGGCCACCGGTCGGGCACCGGTGACGGCCACGTTGCGGTACGACTCGGCGAGTGCCAGCCGCGCGCCCTCGTACGGGTCCAGCCGGGTGTAACGGCCGTTCCCGTCCACCGAGAGCGCCACCCCCAGGCCGGTCTGCTCGTCGATCCGGATTACTCCGGCGTCCTCGGGCTGGGCCAGCACCGTATTGCCGAGGACATACCGGTCGTACTGCTCGGTCACCCAGGTCTTGTCGCACAGGTTCGGCGAGGCGATCATCCGCAGCAGGGTTTCCCGCAGCTCGTCCGGCGTCCCCGGGCGGGGCAGCGTCTCGGCGCGGTCCGCCTGAAGCAGGATCCGGTCGGCAGGCTCGCGCAGCGGGCGGGCGTACACCGGCCCGTCGTCGACGAGCGTCGCCGGGGGCACGTCCACCACGGTCCGGTCGTACCAGGAGACCAGCAGCCGACCGGGTCCGTCCGATCCGGGCGGGGTGACCTCACCGATCGCGGTCGCCGGGACGCCCCACTTCTGGGCGGTGCCGAGCACCGCCGAGAGCTTGTCCGGCTCGACGATCAGCAGCATGCGCTCCTGCGACTCGCTGGCCAGGATCTCGTGTGGGGCCATCGACGGCTCGCGCAGCGGCACCCGCTCCAGCCAGACCCGCATGCCGGTCCCCGCGGCGGCGGCGGTCTCGGTGAGGGCGCAGGTCAGGCCGGCACCGCCGAGGTCCTGGATGCCCACCACGAGGTCGGCGTCGTACAGCTCGAGACACGCCTCGATCAGGAGCTTCTCCATGAACGGGTCGCCGACCTGCACGGACGGGCGGCGCGCCTGGCCGCCCTCGTCGAAGGTGGCGCTGGCCAGCACCGACACGCCGCCGATGCCGTCCCGCCCGGTCTTGGCGCCCAGCAGCACGACGACGTTGCCGGGGCCCGCGGCCGCCTTGTTCTGCAGGCGGTCGACCGGCAGGACACCCAGACACAGCGCGTTTACCAGCGGGTTGCCCTGGTAGCAGGGGTCGAAGACCACCTCGCCGCCGATGTTGGGCAGGCCCAGGCAGTTGCCGTAGCCGCCGATGCCGGCCACCACGCCGGGCAGCACCCGGGCGGTGTCCGGGTGGTCGGCCGCGCCGAACCGCAGCGGATCCATCACCGCCACCGGACGGGCGCCCATCGCGAGGATGTCCCGCACGATGCCGCCGACGCCGGTGGCCGCACCCTGGTACGGCTCCACGAAGCTCGGGTGGTTGTGCGATTCCACCTTGAAGGTCACCGCGAGCCGGTCGGAGATCCGCACGACCCCGGCGTTCTCTCCGATCCCGGCGAGCAGCCGGTCGGAGGGGGGCGCCTTCTCACCGAACTGCCGCAGGTGGACCTTGCTCGACTTGTACGAGCAGTGCTCGCTCCACATGATCGAGTACATCGCCAGCTCGGACTGGGTGGGCCGGCGGCCCAGCATCTGCCGGATCCGGTCGTACTCGTCGTCGGCGAGGCCGAGTTCGGGATACGGCTGCAACTCGTTCGGGGTGGCGGCGGCGCGCTCCACCGTGTCGGTGCCCTCGACGTCGACCGGCGGCATGACCGCCTCCCGACCCGGTGCCGCGTCGCCCAGCTGGATCGTCATGCCGGTGCTCCCGCCAGGTGCTTGAGGACGGAGGTGAACAAGCCCAGCCCGTCCAGGGACGGCCCGGTCAGCGCCTCCACGGCGTGTTCCGGGTGCGGCATGATCCCGACGACGTTGCCCGCCTCGTTGCTGATCGCGGCGATGTCCCGCAGCGAGCCGTTGGGGTTGCCGCCGAGGTAGCGGGCCACCACCCGGCCCTGCTCCTCCAACTCGTCGAGGGTGCGCCGGTCGGCGACGTAGCGGCCGTCCACGTTCTTGACCGGGATCAGCACCTCCTGCCGCTCGTGCATGGCGTTGGTCCAGGCGGTGCGGGTCGACTCGATCCGCAACACCTGGTCGCGGTTGCGGAAATGCAGGTGTTGGTTGCGGGTCAACGCGCCCGGCAGCAGATGTGCCTCGCAGAGGATCTGGAAGCCATTACAGATGCCGAGCACGGGGAGACCACCCCGGGCGGCGTCGACGAGGGTCCGCATCACCGGCGCGAACCGGGCGATCGCGCCGCACCGCAGGTAGTCGCCGTACGAGAAGCCGCCGGGCAGCACCACGCCGTCGACCCCGTGCAGGTCGGGGTCGGCATGCCAGAGCCGGACGGCCTCACCGCCGGCGATCCGGACGGCCCGCGCCGCGTCCCCGTCGTCCAGCGAGCCGGGGAAGGTCACCACGCCGATACGCGCGCTCATGATCCGCTGCTCACCGCCTCTTCAGGATCCTCGGACCGGATCCGGAAGTCCTCGATGACCGGGTTGGCCAGCAGCTTGTCGGCGAGTTCCCGGACCGTGTCCGGGTCCGGCCGCTCGGCGAACTCCAGCTCGATCCGGCGGCCGATGCGCACCGATTCAACGCCGCTGATACCCATGGTCGGCAGCGCGTTAGCGACGGCCTGGCCCTGGGGATCGAGGATCTCCGGCTTGAGCATGACGTCGACGACGACGCGAGGCACGAGGCACTCCTGACTGGGGACGCAGTGGGTGCCGGCCCTCCTACGGGGCGAGCGCCCCTGAGCCTACCTGGCAGAGCGGCCGGACCGGGAAACCCCCCGCCCGGCGGACCGCCGGTGGTCAGGGACGAATGGTGACGCTCTGCCTCGGCTACCTCAAGACCGTCAGCGGAGCGCGGTGACCGCGGTCAGCACCGCGAGCGCCACGCACACCGACGCCCCCAGGTAGCGGACCACCGTCAGCCGGATTCGGCGCAGCAGCCAACGGCCGAGCAGCACGGCACCACCGGACACCGTGACCAGAGCCAGCCAGGAACCGATCAGGACCGGCACGGCCGGCTGGCCGCTCGCCACCAGTCCGGCGGTGAGCAGTTGGGACAGATCCCCCCATTCGGCGGTGAACAGCACGAGGAAGCTCGCCCCGGCGGCCCGCCAGCCGCGCCGGCCGACCGCCACCTTGTCCGCGTACTGGCGCTCCTGCTCCTGCTGGGCGACGTCGGCCTGACGCGCCCCGCGGAGCAGGACCAGTGCGCCGATCGCGAACAGTCCGGCGGCGACCAGGGCGATCGGCTGGCGTGGCAACCGCGCGAGCAGGGTGCCAGCTCCCACGGCGACCGCCGACTGGACCGCGAAGGCGGCCGAGACCCCCAGCCACACCGGCAGGGCCGGATAACGTGTGGCCAGCACGAGCGTCGCCACGAACGTCTTGTCCGGCAGCTCCACCGTCACCACAAGGACGAACGCCGTCAACGCGACCAAGAGATAATCCATGGGAAACCGCACTCTACCGAGGCGATCGCGTCGATCCAGACGGATCGGGCTGTGTCGGACCTTCCGTCGCGGCCGTCCTGCACGGCGCTTGCCGTCCCCGTCGGGCGGTCTTGCATCATCCGGCGACGTGAACAAGCCTCGCGATCACCACGCCTCCGGGCCTGCGAGCATCAATCACGTGCTGGTCGTGACGATGGACCATCTTCCGGGGTACGAGATCCGCGAAGTCCTCGGCCAGGTCGTTTCCTCCCAGGCCCGGACCCGCAACGTCTATCGCGAGGGGGTGAAGAGCCTCCGTGGCGGCGCCTACGACCCCGCCGCGCCCGAGAACCTCACCCGGTGGCGAACCGACGCGGTGGCCCGGCTCGGCGAGGAGGCCCGCCGGCTCGGCGCGAACGCCGTGCTCGGCATGCGTTTCGAGCACCGTGAGGTGGGCGAGATGTGGATGGAGGTCTGCGCGTACGGCACCGCGGTGATCGCCTACCGCTCGCCGGTCGCGCCCACACCGGACCAGCCGCTGGTGGCCGCCGAAACGGCTCACCCCGCCGAACCGGTCGAATCCGGGGCGATCGCCGAAGCGCCGAGCGCCCCGAACCTGCGCACCGCGGGCGAAACCCCCACTCCGCCGGGCTGACGTCAGCGACGAGTACACCGTCATCGCCGCGCTCACGGCCATCCCCGCGATGGTCGCCACCCGGCGCCCGATCGTGGACACACTCGACTGACGCGGTTCAGTCAACCAGCTGACCGTTGTGCCGCGCCCAGTCGGCGGAAGCCTGGTGGAGATGCTCGAGAACGGCCCGGTTAGCGGGGTGACGCGCCGCGCCGGGTGACCGCGAAGATGTGCCGGTTGACGGGCGCGGCCAGCGGTCGCAGGGCGACTCCCGCGCGGAGGGCTTCCGTATGGATCTCGGAACTACACCGGTCCTGGTGTGATTCCGTGCACGTCAGTCCCCTTCCTGCAGCCAGTAGACGGAGACGGCAAGAAGCGGATCCGCTCCGTCGTTGCGAATCTGGTGCGGCACCCTGCTCTCGAACGCCGCGATATCCCCGGCACGGAGAACGTGCGTCCGGTCCGCACACGTCAGGGTGCCGGTTCCGGACGCGATGACCCAGATCTCTCGCGACCGGTGCACATCGAGGTCGTTGGACGTTCCCGGAGCGACTGACCAGCGGGCGACCTCGAACGGCGCGGGCGCCGTTGACGGGAACGGCAACAGCGCGCGATGAACCGGGCCGCCCTCGGTGAAGTCGTACCAGTGTTCGAAGCTGACGGGGCCGCTGGTCGTGCTGGAGTTCGTTTTCGACACGTATCCAGGTTGGCTGGCTGAAGCTGGTGCGTCTGGCGACAATCGGACGCGGCGTTGCCAAGATCGGACGCAACAGGACTGAAGCCACGACTCCGCACTCGGGTGCTCCCGTGATCCGCTTCAGCCAGCCGAAGCAATAGGTCGCGGCCTCCCCCGCGCCTCGGCCGGCCCACGACCGGGCGGGGCCGGCGAACGGCCGGCCCCGCCCGACGGCCGCCGCGCTACGTGATTTTCCGGCGGTAGGTGGCGGTGGCGAGGGCGTACGCGAGGATCAGGATGCCGACACACCAGGCGAGGGCGATCCAGATGTCGGTGCCGACCGGCTGCTGGGTGAACAGGTCGCGGATCGTATTGACGATGGCTGTTACCGGCTGGTGCTCGGCGAAGGCACGCACCGGGCCCGGCATGGTGTCGGTGGGCACGAAGGCCGAGCTGATGAACGGCAGGAAGATGAGCGGGTAGGAGAACGCGCTCGCCCCGTCCACGGATTTCGCGGTGAGACCCGGGATGACGGCGAGCCAGGTCAGCGCGAGGGTGAACAGGATCAGGATGCCGGCGACCGCGAGCCACGCCAGGACACCCGCGCCCGATCGGAATCCCATGGCGAGGGCGACGCCCACCACGACCAGAAGTGAGACGAGGTTGGCGACCAGCGAGGTCAACACGTGCGCCCACAGTACGGACGACCGGGCGATCGGCATGGACTGGAACCGCTCGAAGATGCCGCTCTTCATGTCCATGAACAACCGGAACGCGGTGTAGGCGATGCCCGAGGCGATCGTGATGAGCAGGATGCCGGGCAGCAGGTAATTCACGTACGAGTCCGATCCCGCGTCGATCGCGCCGCCGAGTACGTAGACGAACAGCAGCAGCATGGCGATCGGCGTGATCGCGGTCGTGATGATGGTGTCCACGCTGCGGGTGACGTGCGTCAGGGAGCGGCCCAGCAGGACGACGGTGTCGCCGAGGAAGTGCTTTGTCATCGTTGCTGTTCCTTTACTTGTCCGCGCCGATGGTGCGGTCACTGGCGATGCCGGTTGCGCCGACGATGGCGAAGAAGATCTCCTCCAGCGTCGGCTGTTTCTCGACGTACTCGGTCTTGGCGGGTGGGAGGAGCTGCTTGAGTTCGGCGAGGGTGCCGTTCACGATGATCCGGCCCTCGTGGAGGATCGCGATCCGGTCGGCGAGTTGCTCGGCCTCGTCCAGGTACTGCGTCGTGAGCAGCACCGTGGTGCCCTGACCGGCGAGTTCCTGCACGGCCTGCCACACCTCGATCCGCGCCTGCGGGTCGAGCCCGGTCGTCGGCTCGTCCAGGAAGATGACAGGTGGGTTCCCGATGAGGCTCATCGCGATGTCGAGACGGCGGCGCATGCCACCCGAGTACGTCGACACCCTCCGTGCGCCGGCGTCGGTGAGCGAGAAACGCCTCAGCAGGTCGTCCGCGATCCCGCCCGGGTCCCTGAGGTGCCGCAGCCGGGCGACCAGCACCAGATTCTCCCGCCCGCTGAGCACCTCGTCGACGGCCGCGAACTGCCCGGTGAGGCTGATCGACTCCCGCACCTGTGCCGCCTTCGTGGCGACATCGAAGTCATTGACGGTGGCCTCCCCGGCGTCGGCCTTGAGCAGCGTGGACAGGATCTTCACGACGGTGGTCTTGCCCGCCCCGTTCGAGCCGAGCAGGGCGAAGATGCTGCCTCGCGCCACGTCGAAGTCCACTCCGCGCAGGACCTTCAGCGCCTTGTACGACTTCTCCAGGCCCCGCACGTGGATCGCGGTTCCCTGGATCTCGCTGGATGTCATCTGGTCATCCGTTCTCTCGTTCGAGGTATCGGGTGGTCCCGGTGCGTCCCGGGGGCCTGCCGCGGCGGTGCCGGCACGGCTCGAAAATCGTGCGTGGCGCCGGACTTGCCGCGGTTTCACGCCGGTTTCAGCGCACCGGGTGGAACTGGATCAGGAACGGTGGATGGTGATGTCGCCGTAGGAAGTGCGACCGCGTACCTCGACGGTCTGGGCCGTGTCACCCGGTCCGGCGGCGTTCTCCAGCTCGTTGCGGACGCGCCCGAACCCGGTGTTCAGGTCCAGCCAGGCGGCGGTGCCCTGAGCGATGCCGATGTCCAGGTCGCCGGCCGCCGTTTCGAGCGTGGCCGAGCCTCGCGTGACCTCGCCGAGCCGGATGCTGCCGTTGGACGTCTTCGCGTCGACGCCGGCGCCGACGCGCTCGATGTCGATGGCGCCGTTGGCGTTGCGTACCCGCACGTCGTGGGTGACCAGCTCGATTGTGCTGTCGCCGTTGGAGTTCTTGACCGTCGCGGCGCCCTCGATCGCACCAACCTGGATCGTGCCGGAGCCCGTGGAGATCTCCTCAGCGTCGCCCGTGACGCTGTTGACGGTGACGTTCCCGAACCCGGTGTGCAGGCGCAGCGGGCCAGTCCGGTCGAGCCAGACGTTGCCGGTGGTCTTGAGCCGGCACACGCCGAGCGTGCCGGCACCGCGAATGTCGCCCATCAACAGGTGAGCGGAGACCGAGGAACCGCTTGGCAGCTCGATGGAAACGTCCACCGACCGGGTCTTCCTGGAGAAGTCGAACGTGCGCTTCGGGCCGGTGATCCGCAGCGTGCCGTCGCTGTGCTCGACCCGGACCTGCGCGGCGGCCTGGACGTCGGAGTCGTCGGACTCGTCACTCGGTCGAACCTCGACGACGGTGTTGGCCCGGTCGCTCGCGGCGACGCGGACGTGCGCGACGCCAAGTTCGATCATGACGGAGATCGGTCCCGGCGTTTCGTAAGCAGGCATGGTTGTCCCCTATTCATCGGTTGGTGAGTCGTCCCCGCAGGTCAGGGGGACGCGATGCGCGACGGCGCGGTGGTTGTCCGGCGCGTGGTCATGCGGTGTGCGGTGCGGTCAGTGCACCCAGCCGGTGAAGCCCTGCTTGGCGCGTTTCGAGCTGCCGCGCGGCTGGGGACGTTGCTCCCGGTCGGACCGCGCCAGGGCGGCGGTGGCCGCTCGGACCAGCCAGGCGTTGACCGAGCGTCCCTCCCTGGTCGCGGCCTCCTCGGCGGCCACCTTCAGCTGCTCGGGTAGCCGGACGTTGATCCGCACGGCCGGGCCGTCCTCGGCGATCAGCGGCTCTCCGTCGGCCGTCGCCGTGGCGTGCTCGGCGGCGCCCTCGACCGGTCCGGCGGGCGGTGACGTCACCACGAACTCCGGATCGCGCCCCCGCAGGCGCAGCTCCACGGAGCCCGGAGCCAGGTCGCGGGTTATCTCGTCGGCGGCGGCGGACAGTGCGTCCAGCAGGGTCATGCGGATGGCCGAATCGAGCGACCCGGCCAGGCGCTCGATCAACGCGCGCGCCTCGTCGCCGCCGGCCTCGGCAAGGGTGGCGAACTCGCGGCCGAGGCCGTGTACATACGACGTCAGTTCCATGGCACCACTATGGCACCAGGAAGGCGCCATGGCAACAGTATTTGGCTCAGAATGGCATCATCTTGGCTCAGGTTGGCTCAGTTGTGGCTCCGGCGTGCGCCTTCCATGGGTCCGCCCGAACCGGCTAGAGGATCGGTGCGGGGTGGTAGTCCGCCGCTCGGGGATGGGCGTCGACCACCGCCGCCATCCGCTCGACGACCGCCCGCACCTGGGCGGGGGCGGCGCCGACGAAGGCCGACCGGTCGGCCACCAGTTCGTCGATCTCAGCACGGCTCAGCCTCAGCCGGTCATCGGCCGCCAGCCGGTCGAACAGATCGTTGTCGGCGGCGCCCTTCTCCCGCATACCAAGCGCCACGGCGACCGCGTGCTCCTTGATCACCTCGTGCGCGACCTCCCGGCCGACCCCCCTCCGGACCGCCGCCACCAGGATCTTGGTGGTGGCCAGGAACGGCAGGTACCGGTCCAGCTCTCGCCCGATCACCGCCGGGTACGCCCCGAACTCGTCAAGCACGGTGAGGAAGGTCTGGAACAGGCCGTCGGCGGCGAAGAACGCGTCCGGCAGTGCCACCCGGCGAACCACCGAGCAGGAGACATCACCCTCGTTCCACTGGTCGCCGGCCAGCTCGCCGACCATCGACAGGTAACCCCGGATGACCACGGCAAGGCCGTTCACCCGCTCGCTGGACCGGGTGTTCATCTTGTGCGGCATGGCGCTGGACCCGACCTGACCCGGCTTGAAGCCCTCGGTGGCCAGCTCCTGACCCACCATCAGCCGGATGGTGGTGGCCAGCGACGACGGCGCGGCGGCGGCCTGGGCCAGCGCCGAAAGTACGTCGAAGTCCAGCGAGCGCGGGTAGACCTGCCCCACGCTGTCCAGCACCCGGGTGAAGCCGAGGTGACCGGCCACCCGCCGCTCCAACTCCGCGACCCTGCCGGCGTCGCCGTCGAACAGGTCGAGCTGGTCGGCCGCGGTCCCCACCGGACCCTTGATGCCGCGCAGCGGGTAGCGCTCGATCAGGCCCGCCAGTCGTTCGTACCCGATGAGCAGTTCCTCGGCGGTCGACGCGAACCGCTTGCCCAGCGTGGTCGCCTGGGCGGCGACGTTGTGCGACCGCCCGGTCATGACCAGGTCGGAATGCTCCACGGCGAGCCGCGCCAGCCGTGCGAGGGTGGCCACCACGCGGTCTCGGACCAGCTCCAGCGACCTGCGTACCTGGAGCTGTTCGACGTTCTCGGTCAGGTCGCGCGAGGTCATGCCCTTGTGGATCTGCTCGTGCCCGGCCAGCGCGCTGAACTCCTCGATCCGCGCCTTGACGTCGTGCCGGGTGACCCGCTCCCGCGCCGCGATCGAGTCCAGGTCGACGGTCTCCAGCACCCGCTCGTACGCCTCGACCACCCCGTCAGGCACCGGCACGCCCAGGTCCCGCTGCGCGCGGAGCACAGCGAGCCAGAGCCGGCGCTCCAGCCGAATCTTCTCCTCCGGCGACCAGAGCTGGGCGAGTTCGGCGGAGGCGTACCGGGCGGCGAGCACGTTCGGGATCGTCGTCACGACCACCATTGTCCGGCACCCCCGACCCGCCCGGCCCCCGGGCCGGAGGGTCCGCGCTCTCGGACCGGACAGGTCCGGACCGCTGGGCCCAGGGCAGGTCCGGGCCCCGGTCAGGCGTCGCGGTCGGTTCGGCCGGCTCGGATGGCCAGTCGGTCGAGGAGGAACACCTGCGCTGCCACGAATGCCACCAGGAAGAACAGCAACAGCGGAAGCGGCAGCACCTCGGCGATGAACGCGCGCATCCGCTCGGGCCGTTGGCCGAACTGGGCTATCCCCGCCATGAGCAGGTTGCTCGCCGGGGCGCGGTCCATGTCGGTAACGACCAGTTGCGACCAGAGCCAGCCCTGGGCATTGACCAGCCACGTGAGCAGCCCGGCGGCGGCCACCAGCGGCAGTGCCGGCACCAGCATGGTGGATGCGAACCGACCACCGGCCGTCCATCGTTCGTGCTGCCCACGGAAGAAGAGCGTGAACACCACAAGCGCGGGGATGCACAACCAGCCCGGTGACACCAGACCGGCGAAGGTGCTGATCTGGTCGGCCTCCTGCGTCCGCTGGAAGTGGGCGAGAGCGAGCGGGCCATCGCCCACGAAGAGCCACGGCGCGAACGGCAACAGGAGGAGTTCGCTGGCCCGGCCGAGCGGACGCAGGCCGCCGATGCCGAATCCCGCCAGGACGGCGAGGGACACCCCGACCACCGTCGAGACCAGCGGCGGAAGCCAGGTGTTGGCCCGGATCTCGCCGGTGGACAGCCCGGAAGGCAGTTCCGAATCGCCGAACAGGTCGCCCAACCAGGGCGAAAACACGTACGCCAGCACCCCGACGAACGCCAGCAGCCCGACGGCGGTCAGCGCGAGCGCCCCCGGGCTCCGGTCCTCGCCAGCCGGCTCGTCCGACCGGTCCCGCCATCCGGTGAAGGTGATCCGGGTCCGGGTGAGCAACAGCAGAGCGACCGCCGCGAGGCCGAGCACCGCCAGCAGCGCGAGGAGCAGCGTGCTTCCGGCCGCCCCGACGCCCATCCCCAGGCCGCGAACACCGCCGAGGATGGCCGTCGGCATCGGGCCGGTGTGGTCCGATCCGCCGGCGAGCATGGGGAGTTGCAAGGACCAGGACTGCACCGTCACGGCGACGACGGCGAGGCCGAGCACGCCTCCGACAGCCGCCAGGGCCGGCCCCTTCCGGCCGGGACGGCGCAGCACGCTGAGGAACAGCGTGGCGCTCACCGCCACCACCAGCCCAGCGGTAAGCAACGCCACCGTGCGGACCGAGGTGGCTGTCGGCGACTCCCGCCACGCCGTGGTGTCGGTGCCGAAACGGTGGCTGGTCCACGACGCGGCCACCGCGAGCGGCGCGTACGCGGCGAGCGGCAGGGCGAGCAGCGCCCGGGTCGCCAGGCGGGCCATCCGGCCCGCCCGGCTGGCGGCCAGCGCCAGCAGCGGCGCGACCACCAGCGCCAGCAGCAGCGGGACGATGGCGAGCAGCAGCGCGAACCCGACGTCACCGACGAATCCGCTGTCGAACGTTTGCTTGTAGTTTCCATCCCCCGAGGCCCCGACGGATCGGCCGAGGGGGTCGGCTTCCGTCCCGAAGCTCTCCGTCACGGTGTTGATCGTCGGCAGCACGTACGACCAGAGCAGGCCGCCGACGGCCGGGAACGTCAGCAGCAGCCCGACGACGATCTGAACTGTCCTGCCGGCGTCTCCGGTCGACCTGCTCACCGCCCCCCGGGGCCCCGGCGGGACGGTGGGGCCCGGACCGGCTGGCGGCACGGTGGGCTGCTGCACATCGGACGGCGGTGGTGTGGCAGACAAGGAACGCCTTACGGGTCGACTGTGATTCGTCCGGACAGGCTAGTGGCTGGGTGTGTCACGACAGCGGGCACGGTGCCGAACGGGTACGGCGACGAACGGTACGGCCCGGACCCGTCCGCTCCCGGTGGGTCCGCGCGGGTCACACAGGCGCGACGGAGGCGTCGGCCGGCTCGGCCTCGGCGCGCCCGGGAGACACCGACTCCAGCGTGCGGACGTCCCGGCTGGCCAGCATGCCGACCACCGCGACCGCCACCAGCCCCGCGAGGATCAGCAGCGTGTCGCGGGTCCCGATCATCCCCGCGACCGGGCCGACGGACACCTGGCCGATCGGGATGGCGACGAAGGAGCCCAACATGTCGTACGAGTAGACGCGGGCCAGCTTGTCGCTCGGGATGTGCTGCGCCATCGAGGTCTCCCAGGCCACCGCGAACTGCTCGATCGCGATCCCGACCACCAGTGCGGCGGTCAGCAACACCGGGATGGTCGGTTTCAGTGCCAGGCCGAGCAGCAGGAACGTCTCGGCGATCGTGCACACCACGCCGAGCAGCAGCAGGCGCCGCACCCGGATCCGCATGGCGATCAAACCGCCGATCACCAGCCCGGTGGCCTCCGCCGCGAGCACCAGACCCCAGGCGCTGCGCCCGATGGTCTCGTCGGCGACCGCCGCCCCGAGGACGTACACGCCGCCGACGAACGATGCGTTCAACACCATGAAGCCGAGCACAACGACCCACACCCAACTCCGGGAGGCGAACTCGGTCCAGCCTTCCCGGAGGTCCGCCACGATGCCGGTGCGGACCTTCCGGGTCGTCGCCGTCGTCACCCGAATGCCGGCGAAGGCCACCGCCGCGACGACGAAGGTGAACGCGTCAACGGCCAGACCCCAGCCCGGTCCGACGGCTGCGATCAGGACACCGCCGAGTGCCGTACCACCGATCATGCCCGCGTTCACGCCGAGTCGGACGACCGCACTCGCCGGCTGGATCAGTTCCGGCGGCACCGTCTGCGGGGTCAGAGCCGCGGATGCCGGCTGGGCGAGCGCGCTCACGATGCCGTTGGCCGCGCTGAGCGCCATCAGCAGCGGGATCGTCGCGTCACCGGTGAGCACCAGAGCGGCCACCGCCCCCTGGGTCAGCGCCCCGAGCACGTTGGAGCCGACCAGCACCACGCGGCGTGGAATCCGATCGGCGACCACCCCGCCGAACAGCACGAACGCCACGTTCATCAGGGATCGGGCGCCGACGACGAGACCCACATCGCGTACCGAGCCGGTCAGGTCGAGGACGGCGAAGGTCAGCGCGACCGGCGCTACCGCGTTACCCAGCATGTTCACCAGGCGACCGACGGCCAGATATCGGAACGCGGCATAGCGCAACGGCGCGAACATCTAATCCTCCATCCGGAACATGACGACGCTGGCGCTGACGTGGATCGCGCCGGGGGTACGCGGGAGCTGGGCGGCCCGGTGCAGCCGGGCGGCGGCATCAGCGATCTGGTCGCGGACCTCCCGCCAGACATCGGGATCGACCCAGAACTCACCGTCGGCGAGATAGTTGCCCATGGCACGCCTGCCCAGGGCGATCCGGCGACGCAGTTCCGTCAGGTGGGCGGTGTAGATCAACGGATCCAGGGCAGTCGACTCACCCTCACCGGGGTGTCGCGGCGGACGGGACAGATCGCGCTCGATGTTGTAGCGGTAGCGCTTGGCCACCCCGCCCCGGATGCGCTCCTCGCCGACGAGTTCGACGACCCCCACCGCGTGCAGTTGCCGCAGGTGATAGCTGGCGTTGGCGTGGGTGACGTCCAGTTCGCGCGCCACCTCGGCGGCGGTGAAGGCACCGCTGGTGAGCAGCGAGAGGATCCGTAACCGGAGGGGATGGGCGAGAGCCCGCAGGTTGGCGGTGCGATGGGCGTCGTCCGGCGTCTCGCTCGCGTCGTCCGGCGCCTCGTCCGCATCTCCCAAAGACATGTTGGGGACCATAGCCGGATCGATGTTCCACTGTCAAACAGTTATTGGAGAGAAGGTTCTGGCAAACTCACCCGCATGTCGATCAACGTGATCCCGTACGACCCGGAGTGGCCGCGCCGGTTCGAGGCGGAGCGGGCCGCGCTGGCCGAGACGTTGGCACCTTGGCTGATCGAGGGCGTGCACCACACCGGCTCGACCTCGATCCCAGGATTGGCCGCCAAGCCGATCATCGACATGATGGCCGGGGTCCGGGACCTCGCCGAGTCCCGAGCTGCCATTCCGGTGCTGGCCGGGCTCGGCTGGGCGCACGGTCGGCACCGGCCCGACGAGGCGCACTGGTTCCACAAGCCGCTGTCCGGCACTCCGACCCACGGCCTGCACCTCACCGAGCCGGGCAGCGCGCTGTGGCGGGAGCGCTTGACATTTCGCGACGCACTACGGGCCGATGCCGGACTCCGTGACGAATATCAGGCGCTCAAGCTGCGGCTGGCCGGCGAACACGACGATGTCGCGGCGTACACGGCCGACAAGCGGGAGTTCGTCGCCCGCGTCCTGGCCGCCTCCGGCGTGTCCCTTCGTCCGCGACCCCAATAGACCCTTACTGCCGGCAGCGATACTACCGCCAGTGATACTACCGCCAGTGATACCATTGCGCGGACACTCAACGCGGTGGTGGGCATGGTCGATTTCGTTGGTCGGGAACGAGAACTCAACACGCTCGACGAACTGTTCCGGACGGTGGCGTCCCAAGCAGGGTCGGCTCGACCGGGACAATGCCTGCTCATCCGGGGTCGCCGACGGATCGGCAAGTCGAGCTTGGTCGAGGAGTTCGTCGACAGATCGGGCGCTCCGTCGGTGTTCTTCACCGCGGCCGGCGCCTCGGCCGACGCGGAACTGACGGCGCTGCGGGACGCGATCGGCATGTCCTCGTTGCCGGACCGGGACGTTTTCACGGACGCGGTGCCCGGCAACTGGAGCGCGGCCTTCCGTCAGTTGGCCGGCATACTGCCGGACGATCAGCCGAGCATCGTGGTGATCGACGAGGTGCCGTACCTGATGGACAGGGTCGACGCGTTCGAGGGCGTACTGCAACGCGCCTGGGATCGGGAGTTGAGCCGACGCCCGGTACTACTCGTGTTGATCGGGTCGGACCTGTCGATGATGGAGTCCCTGGGTTCGTACGGCCGTCCATTCCATCAGCGGGGCCAGGAGTTGGTGCTCGGCCCGCTCAACCCGGCCGAGGTCGCCGAGATGCTGGCGCTAAACCCTGCTGAGGCGTTCGACGCGACGCTGGTCACTGGCGGGCTGCCACTGCACTGCGCGGCATGGCGGCAAGGTGACGACCTGTGGAAGTTCCTCGAGAATCAACTCACCAACCCCGTGTCCGCACTGCTCGTATCGGCGGAACGGTCGCTGGCTGCCGAGTTTCCCGGCTCGGCGAACGCGCGCGAGGTGTTGTCCGCGATCGGCACCGGCGAGCGCACGTTCACCAACATCGCCCGGGCCGCCGGCGGCATCGCCCACACCAGCCTCACCCGTTCCCTCGACGTGCTGCTCGCCAAGCGCATCGTGGCCGCGGAGTTGCCGCTGTGGACTCGGCCGTCAAAGGATCGGCGATACCGCGTCACCGATCCGTACCTGCGGTTCTGGCTCCGCTTCATCGGCCCGTACCTGCCGGAGATCGAACGGTTGCGCGGCGACCTCACCGTGCGACGCATCCGTACGGGATGGACGGCGTGGCGGGGCAGGGCGATCGAGCCGTTGCTCCGCGAGTCGCTCGCCCGGCTGCTCCCGGACGAAGCGCTGCCCGCGGCACCCGCCGTCGGCAGTTACTGGAACCGCTCCAACACAGTGGAAATCGACATCGTTGGCGCGGACCGGGAACCGATCGCCAGGGAAGTGCACTTCCTCGGATCCATCAAGTGGTTGGAACGCTCACCGTTCGACAATCACGATCTGGCCGCGCTCCAGGGGCACCGCGCCTCGCTCACCGACGAACCGTTGCCGCTGGTGGCGGTCAGCCGGAACGGAAGCACCGCGACCGGCCTCGCCGCCTCCTACGACGCCGCAGACCTGCTCACCGCGTGGCGCGCAAGGTAACCGTGGTGCCCGCGCCGGGGTCAGCGGTCCAGGATGGCTACCACGCCCTGGCCGCCGGCGGCGCAGATGGAGATCAGGCCGCGACCGCTGCCCTTCTCCGCCAGCAGCTTCGCCAGGGTTGCCACGATCCGACCCCCGGTGGCGGCGAACGGGTGGCCGGCGGCCAGCGACGAGCCGTTGACGTTGAGCTTGGCCCGGTCGATGGATCCGAGTGGGGCGTCCAGTCCCAGCCGGTCCTTGCAGAACTCCGCGGACTCCCAGGCGGCCAGGGTGGCCAGCACCTGTCCGGCGAACGCCTCGTGGATCTCGTAGAAGTCGAAGTCCTGGAGGGTGAGCCCGTTGCGCGCGAGCAGCCGGGGCACCGCGTACACGGGTGCCATGAGCAGCCCTTCGTCACCGTGCACGAAGTCGACGGCGGCGGTTTCCGCGTCGACGAAACGGGCCAACACCGGCAGGCTACGCGCCCGCGCCCACTCCTCGGTGGCCAGCAGCACGGTCGAGGCGCCGTCGGTGAGCGGCGACGAGTTGCCGGCGGTCAGGGTGGCGGTCTCCGCTTCCGCACCCCGGGCTCCGAACACCGGCTTGAGCGCGCCGAGCTTCTCCAGACTGGTGTCCGGCCGCAGGTTCTGGTCACGCTGCAGGCCGAGGTACGGGGTGAGCAGGTCGTCGAAGAAGCCCCGGTCGTACGCGGCGGCGAGTCGCTGGTGCGAGGCGAGCGCCAGCTCGTCCTGCGCGACCCGGTCGATGTGCCAGCGCCGGGCGGTGATCGCCGCGTGCTCGCCCATCGACAGTCCGGTGCGCGGCTCGGCGTTGCGCGGGAGCTCCGGCCGGAACGGGTGGTGCGGACGCAGCGCGGTGGCGGCCTTCAGCCGGGCACCGAGGCCACGGGCGGAGTTGATCCGCAGCAGCGCCTGGCGCAGGTCCTCGTTGACCGCGAGCGGCGCGTCCGAGGTGGTGTCGACGCCGCCGGCGATCCCGGCGTCGAGCTGACCCAGAGCGATCTTGTTGGCGACCAGGATGGCCGCCTCCAGGCCGGTGCCGCAGGCCTGCTGGATGTCGTACGCGGGAGTGTGCGGGTCGAGCCGCGAACCGAGCACCACCTCACGGGTCAGGTTGTAGTCCCGGGAGTGCTTCAGGACGGCACCGGCGACCACCTCGCCCATCCGCTCACCGGCCAGGCCGAACCGGGCGACCAGCCCGTCCAGCGCGGCGGTGAGCATGTCCTGGTTCGACGCGCGGGCGTACCGGCCGTTGGACCGGGCGAACGGGATCCGGTTTCCTCCGACGACCACGACTCGACGGACACCCTGCACGGCACGCCTCCTTCAGCGATTCGGGGCTTGCGTCTAACCTACTCACCAGTAGGCTACGCCTATGAGCGACCGGTACGCGAGCTTCGCCAACACCGCGCCGGGCCGGACCCTGGTCAAACGGCTCGGCCTGCCCGACCCTCCCCGGCTGCGCCGCTACCGGCTCGGCGACCCGCTGCTGCCCGGTCCCGCGCTGCTGGGTGCCGCGCCGGAGGGCCGGCTGGCCAAAGCCGTCGAGGAGATCCTCACCGGTGCCGGGGTCGAGGTGGGCCCGCCCGACGCCGAGTCGCGGCAGGCGGCGGAACCGGCAAGCGGCCCGACGGACGGCGAGCGCTCCCAGCGCCCGGCCGCGCTGATCTTCGACGCGTCCGGGATCGCCGACTCCACCGGCCTGCGCGCCCTGTACGACTTCTTCCACCCGCTGGCCCGGTCGCTCGGCCCGAGTGGACGGGTGATCGTCCTCGGCACCCCGCCGGAGGAGTGCGACTCACCCCGGGCGGCCACCGCACAGCGGGCCCTGGAGGGCCTCACCCGCAGCATCGGTAAGGAGTTCGGCCGCGGCACCACCGCCCAGCTCGTCTATGTCGCCACGACCGCGGACGGGCCGGCCGCCGCCACCCTGGTGAGCCTGGAGTCGACCCTGCGGTTCCTGCTCTCCGGCCGGTCGGCGTACGTCTCCGGGCAGGTGATCCGGATCGGCGCTGGCGCGGCCACCGCCCCGGACGACTGGGTCCGGCCGCTGTCGGGGCGGGTGGCGCTGGTCACCGGCGCGGCCCGGGGCATCGGCGCGGAACTGGCGAAGGTGCTCGCCCGGGACGGGGCACGGGTCATCGCCCTGGACATCCCGGCCGCCGGCGACGAGCTGATGCGGGTGGTGAACAGCATCGGCGGTGAGGCGGTGCAGCTCGACCTGACCGCCGCGGACGCACCGGTTCGGTTGGCCCGGCACGTCGCCGACCGGCACGGGCAGCTCGACATCGTGGTGCACAACGCCGGCATCACCCGGGACAAGACGCTCGGCCGGATGGACCCGGCCCGCTGGGACACCGTGCTCGACGTCAACCTGTCCAGCCAGGAGCGGATCAACGAGGTGCTGCTGGACCGGGACCTGATCCGCGCCGGCGGCCGGCTCATCGGCGTGTCGTCGATCGCGGGTATCGCGGGCAACCGTGGGCAGACCAACTACGCCACCTCCAAGGCCGGGGTGATTGGTCTGGTCCAGGCCATGGCGCCGGTCCTGGCCCCCCGCGAGATCACCGTCAACGCGGTGGCGCCCGGTTTCATCGAGACCCGGCTGACCGCCCGCATCCCGGTCATGCTGCGTGAGGCCGGCCGGCGGATGAACAGCATGGCGCAGGGTGGCCTGCCGGTGGACGTCGCCGAGGCCATCGCCTGGTTCGCCAGCCCCGCCTCCGGCGGGATCACCGGCAACGTCGTACGGGTGTGTGGGCAGAGCCTGTTGGGGGCGTGAACATGTCAGTGGTCGAGTTGCCGGCGATGCCGGCCGCCGGTCCGCTCTACCGGCGGGCGGCGCTGTCCCTGGTTCCAGGGCTGGGCGGGGCCCGCCGCGCGGGCGAGTTGCCCGACGTGGAACTGACCGTGCGGGACGTGCCCGTCGACCGGGACCACCTGGCCCGCTACGACCGGGTCTGCGGGTTCCGGCTCACCGACACGCTGCCGGTGACGTACCCGCACGTGCTGGCCTTCCCGTTGACCCTGCGACTGATGACGGCGCCGGACTTCCCGTTTCCCATGGTCGGCCTCGTGCACCTGACCAACCGGATCACGGTGCGCCAGCCGATCGACGCGGGCGACCGCCTCGACCTGTCGGTCCGCGCCGCCGACCTGCGCCCGCATCCGCGAGGACGGCAGGTCGACGTCATCGCCACCGCCACGGTCGATGGTGTCGAGGTGTGGCGCGACGTGTCGACGTATCTGAGCAAGGAGCGCACCCCGAACGGCGGCGAGCGGCGCGACCGGGGCGACCGTCCGGCGCCGCCGGCCCCGTCCGCGCACTGGCGGGTCGAGCCGCGAGTCGGCCCGGAGTACGCGAAGGTGTCCGGCGACCACAACCCGATCCACACCTCGCGACTCGGCGCCCGGCTGCTCGGCTTCCCGCGCCCGATCGCGCATGGCATGTGGAGCAAGGCCCGCTGCCTGGCGGCGCTGGAGGGGCGGCTGCCCGACGCGTACACGGTGGACGTGTCGTTCAAACTGCCGCTGCCGCTGCCGTCCACAGTCGCGTTCAGCGCGGACGCGGTCGACGCCGGCTGGTCGTTCGCCCTGCACAGCGCCCGCTCCGGCAAGCCCCACCTCACCGGAACCGTCTGAGGACGGTCAGTTCTCCCCCAGGTCGGCGTCGTGGACGAGTAGTGCGAGCTGCACGCGGTTGGTCAGGTCGAGCTTGGCCAGGGCCGAGCTGACGTGCGCCTTGACCGTGGCTTCGCCCATGGTCAGCCGGCTGGCGATCTCCGCGTTGGCGAGGCCGCGGCCCACCTCACGGACCACCGCCCGCTCCCGCGGGGTGAGCCGGTCGAGTTGCCGACGGGCGACATCGTGCCTGACCGGGCCGCGTTCGGCGAACGAACTGATCAACCGGCGGGTGACCGTCGGCGCCAGCATGGCGTTGCCGGCCGCCACGGTCCGGACGGCGATGGCCAGTTCCTTCGGCGGCGTGTCCTTCAGCAGGAACCCGACGGCACCGGCCCGCAGCGTCCGGTGGACATACTCGTCCAGGTCGAAGGTGGTCAGCATGATGACGGCCGGCGGGTCCGGCAGGGCACCGATCTCTGTCGCGGCGGTCAGCCCGTCGGTCTGTGGCATGCGTACGTCCAGCAGCACCACGTCCGGGCGGAGCCGGCCGGTCTGGCGTACGGCTTCGGCCCCGTCCGCCGCCTCGCCGACCACCGCGAGCCCCGGGTCGGCCTCCAGGATCAGCCGGAGCCCGGTCCGGACCAACTGCTCGTCGTCAGCGATGAGGACCCGGATCACGCCGGATCTCCCGCCGGCAGCTCGGCCTCCACCAGGAAACCGCCGTCTTCGGCTGGCCCCGCGGCCAACCGGCCGCCCAGCAGGTCGACCCGCTCCCGTAGCCCGACCAACCCCAGGCCCGCTCCGGGCAGGTCCGTGGTCCCGGCACCGTCCGTCTCCGGGGACGGACCATTGTGTACGCGCACCCCGACGGATCCGGCCAAATAGCGGAGAGTGATCGTGGCGTCCGTGTGGGGGGCGTGTTTCCGCATGTTGGTCAACGCCTCCTGGACCACCCGGTAGATGGTGCGCTGCACGGTCACGGGCAGAGTGCGCGGCCGCCGACCGCTTCGGCGACCGTCACCTGCGCGAGCAGAACGACGAACGCCCCGACCAGGTAACCGACGAGGTGCCTGCGAGACAGCCGGGTGGCGGCGTAGTACGAGGCCACCACCGGCGCCGGCCAGGCCGCCATCCCGAGCCAGCCGACGGCCGCCATGGTGAACAGCGGCCAGCGGCGGTTCCGGACCGACCAGGCCGCCGCGCCGGAGGCGAGCGCGACGGGCACGATGGCGAGGGGTGGCCAGCGCGAGTCCACCCCGGCCTCGCCCGTGCCGGCGAACCAGACGAGGGCGGCGAGCGTCACGGCGAGCAGGTGGGGTTGCCAGGCGAGTGCCGGCGTCCGCAGCCTGCCGAGGGTCATGCGTCGAGGATAGGAGTCAGGGACGCACCCCGACGGTGGCCAGGGTCGGGCCCTACTTAAGTCGGGGCCGGCGGCTGACCGAGGGCCGATGTCCAGCCGCACCGGGTCCACCACGATCGAGATCATGGAACCCGTACTCGACCTGCTGCACCAGACGATGGGCTCGCCGTGGGTCTACGCCGCCATCTTCGCGGTCGCGGTGATCGACGGCTTCTTCCCGGCCGTGCCGAGCGAAACCGCGGTGATCACGGCGGGGGTGTTCGCGGCGAGCGGTCAGCCCGAGTTGCTGCCGCTGATCGGCGTCGCCGCCGCCGGGGCGTTCGTCGGTGACCACATCTCGTACGCGATCGGGCGGTGGGGAGGAACCCGGTTGATCGACCGGCTACCCGCCGACAGTCGACGACGGACTGCCTACGAGCGGGCCCGACGGGGCATCACGGTGCGCGGCGGGCTGATCCTGGTGGTCGCCCGGTACGTCCCCGGCGGCCGGACCGCGGTCACCCTCACCCTGGGCACGATCCGGCACCCGTGGCGATCGTTCGCCCTCGTCGACTCGCTCGCGGCGATCAGCTGGGGGCTCTACTCCGCGCTGATCGGTTATCTGGGTGGGATGGCGTTCGAGCGCGATCCGCTCAAGGGGCTGCTGCTGGGCCTCGGCCTCGCGCTCGGCGTCACGCTTGTGGTCGAGCTGATCCGCTGGCGCCGGTCGGCCGCCAGGACTGACCGTCCATCAGTTGACCCGCACCGAGCCAGGCCACGTTCATCACCCGGGTGGCGGTCCACTCCGGGTCGGCGTCCGGATGGTCGGCCAACCAGTCGGCCATCGACTCCGTCGCCCCCACCAGCGCGTAGGCCATGACCTCAAGGTCGTCCTCGGGCACCGGGCGACCGCGGGCGACCAGTGCCCGATGGAGCATCCCGGCCACCACCTCGACCATCCGGGCCCGCATCTCGGCGAGTTGGCCGGCGAACGGCTGCTCGCCCCGGGCCTGCCGGTAGAGCACAGCCCAGCCGTCCCGGTGCGCTCCGACGAACCGGAAGAACGCCCGCAGGCCGCGCCAGAGTTGCTCGTCGGGCGCCAGGTCGGGGGCGACGGCGGCGGCGACCGCCTCCATGAGTCGGGTGCCCTCCCGGTGCAGGCAGGCGATGAACAGGTCCTCCTTGGCGCCCAGGTAGGCGTACACCATGGGCTTGCTGATCCCCGCCACGTCGGCGATCTCGTCCATGCTGGCGGTGTGGAAGCCACGCCGGGAGAAGACCCGGACCGCCGCGTCGAGCATCTGCTGCTCGCGGAGCGCGCGGGGCAATCGCTTGAAGGTGGCCGGCACCCTTGCCAGCATACCTACTCGTGCGTAGGGTTACGCACGAGTAACCACGTTCGCGTACGGAAGGTACAACGATGACCGACTTCGATCCGGCCAACTTCGCCTCGGTCGGCCCCAAGGAGTTCGCCCAGCTCGTCAAGTCCACCCCGGACGCGAAACTCGCCGAGATCATGCAGAGCGATGCCCGCGGCAAGATCCTCAACGAGGTCTTCGGCCGGATGCCGGCCCTGTTCCGGGCGGACCGCGCCGGCTCCACCAACGCCGTCATCCACTGGGGCATCACCGGTCGCCCGGACGGCGGCACCGACACCTACGAGGTGGTCATCGAGAACGGCACCTGCACCGTCTCGGAGACGCCGCAGCGGGACCCGAAGCTGAGCCTCACGATGGGCCCGGTGGAATTCCTCAAGATCGTCTCTGGTAGCGGCAACCCGGTCATGATGTTCATGTCCGGCAAGCTGAAGGCCAAGGGAGACCTGGGCCTGGCCGCCAACATCGCCAACCTGTTCGACATCCCCAAGGCCTGACCATGGCCGAGTTCTCGCTCGACCTGACCGAGGAACAGCGGGACCTGCGGGACTGGGTGCACGGCTTCGCCACCGAGGTCGTGCGCCCGGCCGCGGCTGAGTGGGACGCCCGCGAGGAGACTCCGTGGCCCGTCATCCAGGAGGCCGCCAAGATCGGATTGTACGGCTTCGAGTTCCTCGCCAACTGCTGGGCCGACCCCGCCGGGCTGTCGTTGCCGATCGCCAGCGAGGAACTCTTCTGGGGTGACGCCGGCATCGGGCTGAGCATCTTCGGCACCTCCCTCGCGGTGGCCGCCATCTACGGCGCGGGCACCCCGGACCAGCTCGTGGAATGGGTGCCGCAGTGCTTCGGCACACCGGACGAACCCGCCGTCGCCGCGTTCTGCAGCACCGAACCCGAGGCCGGGTCCGACGTGGGAGCCATGCGCACGCGCGCCGTCCACGACGAGGCCGCCGACGAGTGGGTGCTGACCGGGCAGAAGGCGTACGCCACGAACGGCGGCATCGCCGGCGTACACGTGGTCACGGCGGTGGTGGATCCGGCCCTCGGCTCCCGAGGCCAGGCCGCGTTCGTGGTGCCGCCGGGAACCGCGGGCCTGGCCACCACCCGCAAACTGGCCAAGCTCGGCCTCCGCGCCTCGCATACCGCCGACGTCTTCCTCGATGAGGTACGGGTGCCCGGACGCTGCCTGCTCGGTGGCCGGGACGCGTTGCTGGAACGCCTGGACCGGGCCCGAACCGGTAAGCGGGCCGCCACCCAGGCGGCGATGCGGACCTTCGAGATGACCCGGCCGACGGTCGGGGCCCAGGCGATCGGCGTTGCCCGGGCCGCGTACGAGTACGCGCTCGACTACGCGAAGAGCCGGGTGCAGTTCGGCCGGCCGATCGTCGAGAACCAGGCCGTGGCGTTCGCGCTCGCCGACATGAAGACGGAGATCGACGCCGCCCGGCTGCTGGTCTGGCGGGCCTCCTGGATGGGCCGCAACAACCGGCCGTTCACCGCCGGGGAGGGCTCGATGTCCAAGCTCAAGGCCGGCGAGGTGGCCGTCTCGGTCACCGAGAAGGCGGTGCAGATCCTGGGCGGAGCCGGGTTCCTGCGCGAACACCCCGTCGAACGCTGGTACCGCGACGCCAAGATCTACACCATCTTCGAGGGCACGTCGGAGATCCAGCGCCTGGTGATCGCCCGCGCCATCTCGGGCCACCGTTTGTAGGAGAGGGCACCGGTGGAGCTGCCGTTCGTCGTCGCCACCCTGACCCGCCGCGGCCTGCTCAGCCCCGGTTCGCCGGTCCGGATCGCCGCCCAACTCGCCGCGCTGCGCACCTGGGGCTGGAGCCTCGCCGGGGAGTTGCGCCAGGCCACCGCCCGCGACCCGGACCGTACGGCGATCATCGACGACCATCGGGGCGAGATCAGCTACCAGGAGCTGCTCGACCGGTGCGAACGCCTGGCCAAGGCGCTGCGTGGCAGCCACGGCATCGAGCCGGGCCACCGGGTCGGGGTGCTCTGCCGCAACCACGCCGGAATGATCGAGGCCACGGTGGCCACGGCCCTGCTCGGTGCCGACCCGGTCCTGGTCAACACCGGCCTGTCCGGTCCGCAGTTGGTCACCGTCGCGCGGGAGCAGGAGCTGCGCGTCCTGCTGCACGACGCCGAATTCGCCGAACTGGTGGCGGCGCTGCCACCGGCCGTCGCGCGGATCGAAGAGCGGCGCCAGGAACGGCTGATCGCCACGGCCCCGCCGGCCGTGCTCACCCCACCATCCCGGGACGGCCGGACCATCGTGCTCACCTCCGGCACCACCGGCACACCGAAGGGCGCCCGGCGGCGCACCCCCACCGGCTTCGGGCCGCTGGTGTCCATCATCGACCGCATCCCGGTGCACTGCCACGACCGGGTTTTCATCGCCGCGCCGCTCTTCCACACCTGGGGGTACGCGGCCCTGCAGCTCTCCTTCGCGCTGCGGGCCACGGTGGTGCTGCACCGCCGGTTCGACCCGGTGGCCACGCTGCGCGGCATAGAGACCTACCGGTGTGGCGTGCTGTTCGCCGTACCGGTGATGCTGCAGCGACTGCTGGAGGCGGCGCCGCCGGCGCGTCCCCCACTCAGGGTGGTGGCGGTCAGCGGCTCGGCCCTGCCCGGCGCCCTGGCCACCGGTTTCATGGACCGGTTCGGCGACGTGCTCTACAACCTGTACGGATCGACGGAGGTCTCCTGGGCGTCGATCGCCACCCCGGCGGACCTCCGCCGGGCACCGACCACCGCCGGCCGCCCACCACACGGCACCAGGCTGGCCATCCTCGACCGGTACGGCGAACCGGTGCCGCCCGGGCAGGTCGGCCGGATCTTCGTCGGCAACGAGATGCTGTTCGAGGGGTACACCGCCGGCGGCGGGCGGCAGAGCCACGACGGGCTGCTGGACACCGGCGACCTGGGCCATCTCGGCCCGGACGGGCTGCTGTTCGTCGACGGCCGACAGGACGACATGATCGTCTCGGGGGGCGAGAACGTGTTCCCCGCCGAGGTGGAGGACCTGCTCGCCGGGCTGCCGCAGGTGCGGGAGGTCGCCGTGATCGGCGTACCGGATGCGCGGTACGGCCAGCGGCTGGCCGCCTTCCTCGTGCTGCGGCCCGGCGAGACCCTCGACCCGGACGCGGTGCGCGAGTACGTCCGCCGCTACCGGGCCCGCTTCTCGGTGCCCCGGGACGTGGTGTTCCTGCCGTATCTGCCGCGCAACGCCACCGGCAAGGTGCTCACCCCGGAACTGCGCCGCCAGCACGGCGGCCCGACGAGGTAACGGCGTCCCTCGTCGCTGCCGCCGCTCCGCAGCGGCGGCGTTCGGCGAAGGCGGCAGGACTTTGCCGCGAGACCGTGCTGTGGGCTGGCTCGTCCTTACGGGGGCCACTAATCTTCACGCAGGGTAACGATAGCGTCAAATCTTCCCGGATATACGTTGCGTGACGGTGAATCGGTCCTCGCCTCGGGTCTCGGTCGCCCTTTGCGCTGCTGTAGCCCACGCAACACCAGCACCAAGCTCACATTATTGTCCGCGGCCGATTCTTGTGAATCGGCAGTTGGGTCGCTCTAAGTAGCTGTTGCGTGGGCTACAGCAGCGCAAAGGACGGCAGAAGACGGTAGGCGGACGCACGCCTCCATCACATTGAGTAAACGAACATTCAGGGTTCGATGAGTCGGTGATCCCGCCAGCCCGCCCAGCAGCCACGACCCTGCCAGATCGCCGGAGGTGAGTACGCTCTGGAGTCGATGCCGGACCTGGCATCGTGCCACCCCTGGCAAGGGAGCCTCACCGATGCGCAACCCCCAAGACTACCGCGCTCAGCGGAGACGGCGCGCGCCCTGGCCATCGGCGCCGAGGATGTCGTCCGGGTTGGAGTAGGGGCAGGACTTCAGGGACAGGCAGCCGCAGCCGATGCAACTGGAGAAGCGATCCCGCAACCCGATGAGGAACTCGATCCGCTCGTTGAGGTCGTCCTGCCACTCTCGTGAGATCCGGGCCCAGTCCCGCTTCGTCGGCAGGCCGTCACGGGGCAGTTCGTCGAGCGCCGCCTTGATCCGATCGAGACTCACCCCGACCCGCTGCGAGGCCCGGATGAACGCCAGGACACGCAGCGTGTCGCGGCGGTACTCACGCCGGTTGCCACCCGTCCGTCGACTGTGGATCAGGCCGAGGCTCTCGTAGTAGTGCAGGGTCGAGACGGCCACTCCGGCCCGCTCGGCGACCTGTCCCGGCTTGAGCCAGAGGACGTCCTTGGGGATCTGCGGCATCGGTTCGGCTCTCTCCCGGCATGAGGGTTGACGTCAAGTCGACTTGATGTAGTCGACTTTACGTGAACTCAACTTGACGAGGGAGCGAGGAACCTGATGGTCACGGTGGACGTGTGGGCTGACGTGCGGTGCCCCTGGTGCTGGATCGGCCACCGCCGGCTGAGCGCGGCGGTCGCCCGCGTACCGGGCGAGGTGCGGGTGCGTCGGCGCAGCTTCCTGCTGGAGCCGGACGGCCCACCGAGCCCGGGTAAGCCCCTGGCGGAGGTGGCGGTGACCGAGTGGGGAATGCCCCCCGAGTGGTGGCGGGAGCGGACGGCGGTGATCGAGGCCGAGGGGCGGCGCACCGGCCTGGAAATCAACTCCGACTCGCTCCGGGCCTTCGACTCCCGGTTGCTGCACCGGCTGCTGAAGCTGGTGGCGGCCGAGCGGGGCGAGGACGACCAGGAAGCCGCGTGGGACGTGGCCTTCGACGCGCATTTCCGGCGCAACCTGGACCTGTCCCGCCGGGACGGCACCGTGGAGGTGGCGACGCAACTGGGGCTCGGAGCGGTCGCCGTCGACCGCCTCGTCGCGGGCGATGAGTTCGCCGGCGGGGTGCTCGACGACCACCGGGACGCCGAGCGCGCCGGCGTACGAGCCGTGCCGACCGTGGCGATCGGTGACCGGATGTTGTCGGGCAGCCGGTCGATCGACGAACTGGTCGGCTTCATCTCGGGTGACGGGGCCGCGCGGTGAGCCCTCGGATGAAGGCGGCGGCCATCGACTCCTTCGGCCCGCCAGAGTCGCTTCGCATGCACGACCTGCCCCGCCCCGACACCGAGGCGGATCGGGTGCTGGTCCGGGTGGTGAACGCCGGGGTGCAGGTCACCGACGCCGCTATCCGGGCGGGATGGACGCCGCCCGGCGCGACCATCGCCTTCCCGCAGATCCTCGGCAACGAGTTCGCGGGCACCGTCGAGGCCGTCGGTCCGGCCGTCCGCGGATTCTCGGTCGGCGACGCGGTGCTGGGCTTCAACACCCTGGGCTGCTACGCCGAGTACGTCTCGGTCCCGGCGTCCCAGATCGTGCACAAGCCCGAGCCGGTCGGGTGGCAGGCCGCCGGGGCGCTCTCGGCGTCAGGTCAGACAGCGCACACCGTACTGGAGGAACTGTCCGTCTCCGCTGGCGAGACCGTGGTCGTCCACGGCGCGGCCGGCGGCGTCGGAAGCATGTTCACCCAACTGGCCGGCTCGCCGGCGCCCGAGTGATCGGCACGGCCAGCGAAGTCAACCACGAGTACCTGCGTGGGCTCGGAGCGACGCCGGTCGCCTACGGGGACGGTCAGGTGGAGCGGATCCGAGCGGTCGCCGACACCATCGACGTGGCGTTCGACGCCGCTGGCCACGATAACCTGCGGGACGCGGTCGAACTCGTCGCCGACCGCACGCGGATCGCGACCATCGTCGACATGCGACTCGCCGCCGCGCTTGGTTGCCGCGTGCTACGGAGCCAACGGTCGGCCACCCGGTTGGCGACGCTGGCCCTGCTGGTCGCCGATGGTCGCTTGCGCGTGCATGTCCGGCGCGTCTACCCACTGGCCGAGGCGCCGGACGCCCACCGGGACGTGGAAAGCGGTCACGGCCGTGGGAAGGTCGTCCTGGCGGTTGGCATGCCGCGGTGAGCGTCGACCAGCAGCCACGCCACGACCGGCTGTGGACGGCGCGCAGGTGGCCGTTCGTCACGAGCATGTTGGCGTTGATGACCTTCATCGCCTTCGAGTCCTTCGCGATCACGACCGTGCTGCCGGTGGCGATGGCGGACCTCGACGGTACGCGGTGGTACTCCCTGTCCTACGCGGCCACGCTCACCACGGCACTCGTCGGGATGATCGTGGGCGGCAACTGGGCCGACCGCAGCGGTCCACGCCTTCCCCTCGCCGTGGGCGGGACACTGTTCGTCGTCGGGATCGCCATGTGTGGGCTGGCGCCCAACGCCGCGGCCTTCGTCCTGGGGCGGTTGCTCCAGGGCGTCGGCGGCGGAATCGACTCGGTGGTGCTCTACGTCCTCATCGCCCGGCACATCCGGGCCGAACTGCGCCCCCGGATGTTCGGCCTGCTCACCACCGCGTGGCTGCTGCCGTCCATGATCGGTCCAGTGCTCGCGGGGCTGCTCACCGAACTCACCAACTGGAGGGTGGTGCTCGGCATCGTCCTGGCCGGAGCGGCCGCCTCGTTGGCCGGCCTGATGGTCGTCACGCGGGACACCGCACCTCGGACCCGTACGCCCAGGATGGCCATCCCGCTGTTCGGCCGACCCGGTGTCCTCGCGGTGGTCGCCGCCGGACTTCTCCTCGTCCTGCACCTCAGCGGGCAGCATCCAACCCGGCAGTCCGTGATCGCGGTACCGATCGCTCTGGTGGCCCTCGTGGTGACGGCGAGTCGAATCCTGCCGCCCGGGACTCTGCGGCTTCGCGGAGCGCCGCAGCGGCTGGTCGCGCTCAGAGCCATGCTCGGCGCCGTCGTCACCGCGAGCGACGTGTACCTCACCTTCTATCTCCAGGGTGAGCGGGGCTTCCCGCCGGCCACAGCGGGTCTCGTCATCGCGATCGGGGCCACCGGATGGGCGGCGGGGGCCTGGATACAGGGTCGCCTCGGCGGCGGCGCGGACACCCACCGGTTGCTCATCCGCTCGGCCGCGCCGCTGGTCGCGTCGGGACCGGCCTGCGTCCTGCTCTACACCCTCGACCTGGCACACCTCGTCGTCGTCATCGGCGCCTGCGTCGCCATGGGCATCGGCATGGGGATCGCCTACCCGAGGATCTCCAGCGCGACGCTGTCCATGGCCGACGAAAGCGAACACGGACAATACAGTTCCGCGCTGCAAGCCGGCGAGAACATGGCCGCGGCCGCGCTGCTCGCGGTGTCCGCGACGCTGCTCAGCACCGTTGCCGGCACCACCGGTTTCGCGCTGGCGTACGGGCTTCTCCTCACCGGCGGGGCGATCGCGATCCTGATCGCGTCGACCCAGCCGCGGGAGGTGAGCGTCGAAGCCAGCGGTGCATGATGTGCAAACCCACGTAGCCGTGCGCCGGATGATGGAACGCCTCCGGCACGGTGGCGAGCACCGCGAAACCGAGCGACCGCCACAGCCGTACGGCCGAGGAGTTCGTCTCGACCACGGCGTTGAACTGCATGGCGCGAAAGCCCTCGGCGCGGGCCTGTTCGACGATGTACTCGCCGAGGGCCCGGCCGATTCCCTCCCCGGCGCGGTCCGGGTCCACCATGAAGCTGGCGCTGCCCACGTGCGAGCCCTGCGCGGGGTGGTTGGGGTAGAGCTTCGCCGACCCGACGACCGTGCCGGCACCGTCCACCGCGACCACGACGCGGGTCGGTGGTGGCGGCATCCACCAGGTCCGCGCCCGGTCCGCGGTGATGTCCCGGTCCATCGCGTACGTCTCGCCAGCGGCCACGATCCGGCGCAGGAACGGCCAGATCGCCGGCCAGTCCTCGGGGGTGGCTTCTCTGATCAGCACCCGTTCATGGTGCCGGATCCCCTCGCCGGCCCGCCGGCCCGGCGCCGGTGTCGGCTGAGCCCTACGGATACAGGGTGAGAGCGGAGCCTTCGGTGCCCAGAGCGGTCAGCTCAGCCAGGCTCAATGGCGGGAGTTTCCCGCTGGGCAGCGGTCCCTGCTCCGGTCTGGTTTCCACGGTGTTGGTGAGCGTGAACCGCACCGTCGTCCCGTCCGGGCGTTCCAGCAGCAGCGAACGCTGCACGAACCCCGTCGGTCCCTCCGGGGCGACCTCCTCGGCGAGCAGTTGTCCGCCGCCGGGCAACTCGCTGCGCTGGCAGCCGTTCGGGTCGTCGGTGTGAATGCAGACGAGTCGCTGGGTGCCGCTCGGTTGGAGCACCACGATCAGGCCACCGACCCGGTCATCGCGGTGCAACCGGGCGACGGCCGTGTACTCGCGGCGCTGGGGGTCGTACTGGAACTGCGGTTGCCGGCAGGACGGCTGCACCGGTTCCACCCGGCTGCCGGCCGGCAACGCTCGGGCGAGCGTCTCGTTGAGCGTCAGGGTCAGCCGGACGACCGCGTCATCCGGGGCCTCCGTCGGCCGCGGCTGGACCGTGTCGTACGACTGCAACGGCCCCGGTGGCCCGCTCGCCTCGGGCACGACCGGCGCGCAGGGCGCGACCGCGGTCGGGGTGGTGCCGTTCGGGGTGGCGGCCGAGGTGGTGCCGTTCGGGGCGGCGACCGGCAGTCCCCCGCCGACCGGGCCGGCACCGGGCCCGGCCACCACTGCCGGGATGACCAGGACGGCGGCCACCAACGCGGCGGCGCCGGTGCCGGTGAGGGTCCAGGCCCGGGTACGGGACCGGCGCCGTTCGGTGTTGATCAGCCGGTCGATGTCGAGGCGGGTCGGCGGCGGGTCGGTCGCCGCGGCGCGCAGCAGATTGGGTAGGTCATCCATCGTTGCGTACTCCCTCGCTGACGACCGCCGGGCGGGCGAGTCGCGCGCGCAACGACTCGATCGCCCGGGCGGTCTGACTCTTCACAGTGCCCGGTGAGCAGCCCATCTCCTCGGCGGTCTCCTCGACCGACAGGTCGCAGAAAAACCGCAGCACGAGCACGGCCCGCCGCCGGGGCGGCAACTCGGCCAGCAGAGCGAGGATGGCGAGCCGGTCGACGGTCTGGTCACTGCCCTCCGTCACCCGGTTGGCGCCGCCGGCCGGCACCGGAACGTCGGGCACCTGTGCCCAGGACGCCTCCCGCCGCCACGGCCGGCGCCGCTCGTCGAGCCAGGCCCGCAGCAGCGTCCGCCGGACGTAGGCGTCGATGTTGTCCATCCGGGACACCCGACGCCAGTGGCGGAGCAGCTTCACAAGTGCCGTCGACACCAGGTCGTCCGCCGTGTGCCAGTCGCCGCAGAGCAGGTACGCCGTCCGGCGCAGCGGATCCAGCCGCGCCGTCACGTACTCGCGGTATCCCTCGACGTCCGCCGACAACCGGCCACCCCCTCGTCTACACCGATCAAACGGAGTCGGGGCGGTGCGAGGTTGCCCGGGTTACCGGGCGGCGCGTTCGATGGCGGTCTGGACGGCGCCGACCCGGTCGGCGAGCAGGCCCAGAGCGCCGACCGCCCGGTCCACCGGGTCGTCACCCGAACCGCCGAGCGCCTTGGCCCGCAGGAAGCCGGCCTTCACCTCGGCCCACCGTCGGGCCTGCTCGTCGGTGAGCCGGCCACGCAACTCGGCGAGCTTGAGCAGGTTCGCCTCGGCGCCGGCGGCCAGGGTCTGCGCCTCACCGACATAGTGGTCGTCGATCAACGCCTCCAGTTCCTCGTCGTCCATCACCGGGACGATCCGGGCGGCCATCTTGTTCATGTTCCGGTACGAACCCTGGAGCTGGAACGGCGGTTCGGTACGGGACGCGTCGGCCTGGGCGGCAGAGGCGATGTACGCCTGGTTGGCCGCCAGCACGACCTGCTGCACCCGGATCAGCTTGCGCAGCACCGAGACGATCTGTTCGAGTTCCACCGGCGAGTACGGGTGGTCCAGCTGGTCCGCGCGCACCGACCCGTCGCCCCGGGCGATCCGGACCAGCAACTCGATGTCGCCGCGTTCCCGTCCGGCCACGGGCGCGAGCACCGGGTTCGACGTCAGCGCGTTCTCCAGATAACTCAGCGCGAACACCTCCTCCCGGCCGGCCAGCACGTCACCGAGGTTCCACACGTCGGCCCGGTTGGCGAGCATGTCCGGCACCCGGAACCGCTGCCCCGACTCGGTGTACGGGTTTCCGGCCATGCACACCGCGAACCGCTTGCCGCGCAGGTCGTACGTGCGGGTGCGGCCGTCCCAGACGCCCTCCATCCGGCGCTGCGCGTCGCACAGCGAGACGAACTTCTGTAGCAGCTCCGGCGAGGTGTGCTGGATGTCGTCCAGATAGAGCAGCACGTTGCTGCCGCACTCCAGGGCGAAGGAGATCTTCTCCACCTCCTGTCGCGCGGTCGCGTTCGGCGCCTCGGCGGGGTCCACCGAGGTCACCCCCGAGCCGAGCGCCGGCCCGTTCACCTTGACGAAGACGAGGCCGAGCCGGCTGGCGACGTACTCCATGACGGTGGTTTTGCCGTAGCCCGGCGGCGAGATCAGCAACAGCAGGCCCATCTGGTCGACCCGCTCGCCGTCGCCTGCCGAGCCGAGCTGGCGGGCCAGGTTGTCGCCGATCAACGGCAGGTAGACCTCGTCCAGCAGCCGGTTGCGGACGAACGCGCTCATCACCTTGGGGCGGTACTCGGCGAGCCGCAGCCGGTCCCGTTCCGTCGCCACCAGATCGTTGCGCCGCCGCTGGTACTCCCGATAGGCGGGCACCCGCTCCACCCGGAACCGTCGGGTTCGGGCAAGCACCTCGTCCAACCGCAGGGTCAGCGCCGAGCCGGTGATCCGGGGATGGGCGCCGAGCAGCCCACCCACCGTCTCGGTGCGGGTCGCGGCCGAATCGTGCCGCGGCAGACCGGCGCCACAGACTTCGATCGCCACGGCTTCCGGGAGGTCGACCGCGCTGGCCGCGCTGCTGTCCGCAGCGCCGGCCTCGCCACCGGCCGAACCCGCCTCGCCACCGGCCGAACCCGCCTCGGTGCCGGCCGCCCCGGCCTCGGCCAGGAAGGCGGAGAGCCACGCCTCGACCAGTTGGTGCCGGGCGGCCAGGTCGTCACCGAGGGCCCGCAGGTCGTCGCCGAGTTCCTTGGCGGCCGGCGCCTGCGGGCCACCCAGCGCGGCCCGGAACCGGCGGAGCAGTTCGCGGGCACCGGCACTGGTGACGAAGCCCGGCGGCGCCTGCGCCAGCTCCTCGGCCAGGTACTCCCCGGCCAGCCGGTGTTCGGCCGCCGGCCCGGGCAGGCCGGCATCGCGCAGGAACTCATCGATGCCGCCACCCAGCTCGGCGTGCAACTCGTCGAGGGCCGCCGCCGTGCCGGCGCGGCGACCGAACCGGGCCCGGGCCCGGGCCAGCGAGGTGGCCCGCATCGCCCAGCCGGTCCGGGCCGACTCGTCGGCGCCGTGACTCCAGAACAGTTGAGCCGCGGCGCGGGCGGCTGGCGGGTAGCGGAGCAGCCCGACGCCGGCGTGCATGCGGAGCAGCGCGGCGAGGATCTCGGCGGCGTCCCGATCGTGCACGCCGCGCTCGTAGCCCTCGTCGTACCGGGTCTCGGCCGTCGCCCGCACCAGCTCCCGCAACGCGTCCGGATCGACGGCCGCCTGGTGCAACGCGTCCAGGTCCGGCCCATCCCGACCGACCTCGGCGTCCGCCAGGATGGCGGTGGCCAGGAACTCGGCCCGGTAGACCTCCGGCGACTCCGAGACGAGAAGCTGGTCCCAGAACTCCCGGCCGCCGTCCAGGACCCCGTCGCGGACCGGGACCCGGTAGTCGGTTCCGGTGACCGCCACCGTCATCCGCCCGTCCTGGGGGATCAGCGTGACGTCGACGGGTTGGGAGTTGACCGGGAACCGGTGCCGCCCCAACCGCACGGTGGCGCCGCCGTCGGAGTACAGGTCGAGCCGATCCCGCAGGGCCCGCCCGGCTTCCTGCCGGGCGGCGCCGATCCGGCCGTCCAGCTCCGCGGCCCGGACCGGGTCGCCCAGGGTACGCAGTTCCTCGACCACCGAGCGCAGCTTGGTGATCATCGGATCGCCGGCGAAGTAGGTGTTCACCTCGTCGAGCGAGCGCAGCCCGGCCAGCCGCCGCTGCACGCTCACCAGGATGCGGTCCGCCGAGGAGACCAGCCGGTCCGCCCGGCGGGCCCGCTCGTCCAGCAAGGTCTGCTTGCGGGCCGAGAACGCCTCGTAGACGTCGGTACGCCGGGTGGCCAGCTCGGCCAGGAAGTCGTCGAAGTCGGCGAACCGGGATTCCAGGTCCTCCACCCGCAGCAGCAGCCGCCCGAGCTGCTCGTCACACTTCTCGGCGGTGTCGGCCGCCGCCAGGGCTCCGGTGATCGCCTGGCCGAGCAGCGCGAACTCGGCCGCGAACCCGGCCCGTCCCTCGGCGGCGAGCAGATCCCGGCGGCGGGCGTCGAGCTGGGCACGGGCCCGGTTGACGCCGCCGAGCACCTCACCGACCCGGGCCAGGATGCCGGTCCTAACGGTCGCGTCGCCGATGTCCAGCGTGCTCACCACGTCGGTGACCGTCTGCAGGCCGGCGGTGTGTTCGGCCAATCGCTCGGCGATCGGGCCGGCCTCGGCCGCCGTTCCGATCTCCTTGGCCTCGGTGGCCAGCCGGTCCACCTCGGTCGCGTAGCCGGCGAACGCGTCGTCCCGGCGCAGGAACTCGATCGCCCGGCGGCCCGTGGTGTCCAGCTCCCCGTCCAGCCGGGAGGTCAGCCCGGCGAGCCGGTCGACGTCGACGTACCGCAACTCCCGCAGGGTGACCAGGTGGCCCTGCTCCTGACGGAGCGCCGCGAGCTGCCGGATCCACTCGTCGGCGGTGAGCGGGGTGGCTCCGTGGGCCCGCCGGACCAGCGCGCCGATCCGCTCCTCCGCCTCGTCCACCTGGGCGTTGGCGTGCGCGGTGAGCGACTGGACCTTCTCGAACTCGTCAAGCACCTGTTGGGCGGTGGCCCGCACCTCGGTCAGCGGTTCGGCGAGCCGCCCGAACTCCTCGTCCGCCAACCAGTGGTAGTGGTCGAACGCCCGTGCGCAGGCCGCGATCAACGCCTCGAAGACCGGCGCGGCCGGGCTCATCTCGTCCACCATGCGCGCCACCGACAGGCAGTCGGAGATGCCGCGGACGAGATCGGCGTTGCCGACCCGTTCCAGCGGCCCGGTGCCGACGGGTTGTGCGGCGGCGTAGCTCTCGGACAGGTACGGGGTTTGCCAGATCTGCATCGGATGGACCCGGGTCGGTTCCTCCGACGTGGCCCGGAACACGACAAGCGTGCCGTCCTCGAACAGCGAGTAGCCGTGCCCGGGAATCGGCGTCCCGACCTCCTTGCGAATCATGTTGTACGGCAACAGCAGCGACCGACCCTCAGCGCGGGCGTGGAAGACGTACAGCACGTCCTCGCCGTTGCTGGACCGGATGGCCCCCTCGAACTCCAGGTCGGTCACGTCGGTGTCGAAGGTGCGCCGGGCGCCGGTGGTCAGGTAGTAGCCGCCCGGGAAGATGATCCCCTGGTCCTCGGGCAGGCGCTGGCAGGCTGTCCCTATCCCGTCCAGCCGCACGACGTCGTTGGTCAGGGTGTTGAAAACCAGGTGACGCCAGGTGGTTTCCCGGTACGGCCGCAGCCGCATCAGGATCAGCGGCCCGACCGGCGCGTAGTGGATGTCGGAGTCGGCGAGGCTCTGCAACGGTTCGTCGACCGGTTCGGTGTAGATGCCCTCGCCGGACTCGGTGTTGTCCTCCACCTTGACGGTAAGCGTTCCCCCGACCGTCTCGACGAACACCTTGCCCTGAATGGAGACGTGCGGATGCCGACCGAGGACGTGGTCTTCCCGGGTCGTCTCGATCCACTCGAAGTCATGAGCGGGTGGGAAGACGTGCTCCCGCTCGCCCCGGTTGTCCAGGTATTCGACGGAGCCGTCGGTGCCGATCCGCCAGCGCAGTACCCGGATGTCGTCGGCCCGCTCGCCGGTGGCGAAGACCGCCAGCAGGCGACCGCCCAAGCGGCGCAGTTGCAGCAGCCGGGTCTGCCGGTAGTAGCGGTACAGCTCGGCGAAGTCGCGGCGGAACTGCGGGTCGCGGAGCAGCTCGGGCAGGTCGTCGGCCGGCACGTCGGCGAACCGGAAGGTGTCCTCGCCGCTGTTCCCGGCCGGTCGACCGGCACCGTCAGCGGGCTGACCATCACCGTCGGCCGGTCGACCGGCACCGTCGGCCGGTCGACCGGCACCGTCGGCGGGCTGACCGCCCTCGGCCGGTTCCCGCACAAAACGGTGCAGGGAGAAGACGTCGTCGACCTCCGTCTCCGGCTTGAGACCGATGAAGACGTTGTAGCCGAACAGCATCAGCCCGCCGATCGGCACGATGTCCCGAGGCACGCAGTTGTGTCTGGTGCGAATCCGCTCGGTGCCCAGCAGTCGCAGTTCGGTGCCACCGAACACGGCGAGTCGGTCCGCGTTCAGCCGATCCGCCCGGCGGGCCAGTTCGGCGGCCCGGTCGGCGAGTCGGGTCCGGAGCACCTCGTAGCTGCCGGCGTCCAGCCCCGGGCCGGCTGCGGTGCCGGCGTCCGTCACCGGACCGGCAGCGCCCCCGGCGGGCGTCACCGGACCAGCAGCTGTGCCGGCGTCCGGCGCCGGACCGGCTGCGCCCCCGGCGGGCGTCACCGGACCGGCACCGGGTCGCGGCTGCGCGGCGGTCACCGGCTCACTCACCCGCCCGGACCGCGCGGTTTCCGGTCAGGGCCGCCAGCGGCGCGTCGGCAACGCCCAGGCGCCGCGCCGCGTCCAGCAGTTCGCGCAGCTTGCCCGACGTCTCGGCCCCGCCCGCCTTGATCTGCTGGAGGAGGAAGGCCGAGATCGTCAGGTTCTGCATGTCGGCGGTGCCCATCGAGCCGAGCATTCTGGTCAGGTCGTCGGTGAACGACGAGCTTCCGTCGAGCCACGGCTTCGCGAGCCCACGCGCGGTGTCCGAGTGGTTCATGAACCCGTCGACGCTCTTGCCCAGCGTGATCGAGCCGAGCAGCTTGTCGAAGAAGACGCTGTCGCCGCCGACGATGTCAATGTTCGCCTTCTCGAGACCGGCCGAGACCACCATGGCCTGTGCCTCGGCGACCTGCCGGTGGACATCTATGCCGGCGAGCCGGACCTCCTTCTCCATTTCCAGCCGGATGCGGTACTCCTCGTGCTCGCGGGTCGCGTCGTCCAGCGCCGCCATCGCGGCGGCCTTCTCGGTGAGGCCCTCCGCCTCGCCCTTGAGCTTCTCGCGGACCGCCTCGGCGGCGATGATCGCACGCTCGCGTTCGACGGCCACCTCGGCGCGACCGACCTTCTCGATCGCCTCGGCGCTGCGCTCCTTGACCTGGACGTCGGCCAGCCCGCTCGCCGCGGCCTCGGCCTGGACGCCTTCCGCCAACCGGATCTTGGCCCGGGCCTCCAGCTCCGCCGCCTGCTGCCGGGCCTCGGCCAGCACGAGTTCCTCGCGGGCCTTGTGCTTGGCCGCCGCCTCGGCCGCCTCGGCCGCCTTGATGTCCTTGACCAGGTTCTCCTGGGCCTCGGCCTCGGCCTGGATGACCACCGCCTGGCGGGTCCGCTCGGCCTCCTCGACGACCCGCAGGCGCTTGATGTTCTCCTCCTGCTCGGCCACGGTCTTCTCGACCGCGATCCGCTCCCGGATCACCTCGGCGATCGCCCGCTTCTCGGCCTCGACCTCCTTGTCCTTGGCGATCGTGGACAGTTCGGTCTCCCGCTGCCGGCCGATCACCTCGAGCATGCGGTCCTTCTCGATCCGCTCGGTCTCGATGGCGATGACCCGTTCCCGGTTCTTCTCCGCGACGGCGATCTCCCGGGCGCGGTTCTCGTGCTGGATACCCAACTGCTCGTCGGTCCGGATGTTCGCGCTGGCGGACTTGAGCCGCTCCTCCGCCTGCACCCGGGCGGTCTCGGCCTCCTCGCGGGCCCGCATCGTCTCGACCTCGCGGCGCTGCTTCGCCTCCGCGTCGGCCTCCCGCCGCTCCAGCTCCAGGATGGCCTCCCGGGCGTCGACGTTCTGCCGGGTGATCTCCTTCTCCTCGCTGCGCCGGTATTCGTTGGTGCGCACGTGCTCGGCCGCGGTCAGCTCAGTGATCTTTCGGATGCCCTGGGCATCGAGGATGTTTCGCGGGTCGAGTTGGTCGAGCGGGGTCTGCTCGAGGATGTCGATGGCCGCGTCTTCGAGGCTGTAACCGTTGAGGTCGGTGCCGATGACCTGGATGATCCGATCCCGGAACTCGTCCCGCTTGGTGTAGAGGTCGACGAAGTCGAGTTGCTTGCCGACCGTCTTCAGCGCCTCCGAGAACTTCGCGTTGAACAGCGCCTGGAGGGTCTGCTGGTCGCTGGCCCGCGCGGTACCGATCGCCTGTGCCACCTTGATCACGTCTTCGACGGTCTTGTTGACCCGGACAAAAAACGTGATTTTGATGTCGGCGCGGATGTTGTCCCGGCAGATCAGGCCATCGTGCCCGGACCGCTCGATGTCGATGGTCTTGACCGAGATGTCCATCACCTCGGCCTTGTGCAGGACCGGCAGCACGACGGCACCGGTGAAGGTCACGTCGACCCGGCGCACCTTCGAGACGATCAGCGCCTTGCCCTGCTCGACCTTCTTGAAGAGTCGGCTGACCATGATCGCCAGGACGATGACGATGAGGAGGACGACGGCGAGCAGGACGCCGAGGCCGGTGGAGATGACATCCATGTGAGTTGCGCGGCCGGCGGGCGGGCCACGCATCCTCCCTTCGGGTCTCATTGGACGGCACGGGTTCGCCGAACCCACACGGTGCGCGGGCTCGTCGTGGGCGGGCGGGTCGAGGATTGGCGGGGGGCGGGCTTACGTGGGCGTACGGGGCGTCGGCTGGTCGAACGCGGCGCCGGCCAGCGTCACCCAGAAGAACTCGCCGAGGGGTTCATAGTCATAGATGAGGGCCATGCTGCCGGCGCGCATCGTCTCGTCCCCGGGTTGGCGCACCTGCACGATGGCCGTCGAGCCGTCATCGGCGGTCACCTCGGCCTGGCCGAAATCGGCGGTCACCCGGCCGGTCCGGATCACGCACAGCCGTCCGACAAAGGCGCTGCGGGTGTCCTCCGACCCGGCTGGGAAGAGCCGCCGCAGCGGCATCACCACCAACCGGCAGACCAGCCAGGCGCCGAGCAGCGCCACGACCAGCACGGCGAACCCGGTCGCCATACGGGCGACCGGCCCGAAGCCGAGCGCGTCCAGCAGGACGCCGCCGGCAAGACTGACGAACCAGGCCACCGCCACCAGCAACGAACCCACCACACCCGGCGGGACAGCACCGAGACCGACACCGGCCAGCGTGCCGGCCGCGCCGCCGCGCCCGGCCGGCTCGGCGCCGGCGTCGGTGTCCAATCCCGCGGTCGCGTCGGCGCCGTCTCCCAGGTCGAGCACGCCGGTCAGCGCCAGTAGCCAGTAGCCGATCACCACGACCAGCAGGAAGGTGAAGAGCACGGTCGGGAACTCGAGCACGGCCCCGAGGAATCCACCCATGCACTGACCTCCCCCGTCGCGATCGTCGTCAACGCTATGATCAGCGCCGTCAACATGCGCGATGGTGACACGCCAGGTCAACCCGGAGAGGGCCGCCGAACGGCTGAATCACCGTCGGTGTCCTCGCCCACACGAAGAGCCAGGGAGCGTCCTGACACGGGCGACGTCGTCAGTCGATGGGTGGGACCGGCACCCGGCCCTCGACGGCCGCCCGGGCGATGTCCCGCCGATGCTGGGAGCCCGCCAGGCCGATGCCGTCCACCAGCGCGTACGCGGCCTCCCGCGCCTCGGCGAGGGTCGGCCCGGTGGCCGTACCGCAGAGCACGCGACCGCCGGCGGAGACCAGCCGGCCGTCGGCGGAACGAGCCGTGCCGGCATGGATGACGCCCGGCCGGTCGGCGCCGGTGATCGGATCGCCGGTGCGCGGCGTACCGGGATAACCAGCCGCCGCGACGACCACCGTGACCGCCGCCCCCGGACGCCAGCGCAGCGGCGGATGGTCGGCCAGGGTGCCGGTCGCGGCGGCGTGCAGCAGGCCGGCCAGCGGCGTGTCCAGCAACGCGAGCACCGCCTGGGTCTCCGGGTCGCCGAACCGGGCGTTGAACTCGATCACCCGAGGACCGGTGGCGGTGAGGGCCAGCCCGACGTAGAGCAGCCCGTTGAACGGCGTACCGCGGCGGCGCATCTCCGCGAGAGTGGGTCGGACCACCGTGGCCATGACCTCGTCCACCAGGTCCGGTGGCGCCCAGGGCAGCGGGGCGTACGCGCCCATGCCGCCGGTGTTGGGACCGGTGTCGCCGTCGCCGATCCGCTTGAAGTCCTGGGCCGGGAGCAGCGGCAGCGCCGCCTCACCGTCCGTCACGACGAACAGGGAGACCTCCGGGCCGGCGAGGTGCTCCTCCACCACCACCCGGCCGCAGTCGCGGGCGTGCCGCTCCGCGGCGTGCCGGTCGCCGGTGACCACCACGCCTTTGCCTGCGGCGAGACCGTCGTTCTTCACCACGTACGGCGGGCCGAACTCGTCGAGCGCGGCGGCAACCTCGGCATCGGTGCCGCAGGTCCGGGCCCCGGCGGTCGGCACGCCGGCCGCCGCCATGACCTCCTTGGCGAACGACTTCGAACCCTCCAGGCTGGCCGCGGCGGCGGATGGGCCGAACACCGCGATCCCCTTGGCCCGCACCGCGTCGGCGACCCCCGCGACCAGCGGCGCCTCCGGACCGATCACCACGAGATCCGCGGCGACATCGGTGGCCAGCGCCGCGACCGCCTGCGGATCGGTGGCGTCGACGGCCCGTGTCTCGGCACCTTGGGCGATGCCCGGGTTACCAGGGGCCACGACCAAGTGGGTGACGGCCGGGTCGGCGCCCAGCCCGAGGGCCAGGGCGTGCTCGCGCCCACCCCCACCGAGAAGAAGTACCCGCACAACCCCGGATCCTACGGCGTCAGCCACCGACCCGCGTTGATCAAGAGGTTTGCGTCACCCAAGGGCCCGTTTCATGACGCAAACCTCTTGGTCAACGAGCTGCCGCGACGGCGAGAGCGTTCCTTACCGTGAACGGGATGTAGTCGGACCGGAGGGTGTCCGCCCAGGTGAAGCGGACCACCGCCCAGCCGGCGTTGACCAGGCGATTCTGTCGCCAACGGTCGGCGAACACCGCGTCCGGACCACCGTGCGGGCCTCTCCCATCCGCCTCGGCGATCACCCTCGCGCGCCGCCAGCCCAGATCACCGATGCCTAGCAGGTAGCCGTCGGCGTCACGGACCTCGACCTGTAGATCGTCGGGTGGGACCCGGCCGTCGACGCAGCGCAACCGCACCCGGGTTTCGAGCGGTGACTGTGCCCGACCATCCGCCTCCAGGAGGTAGCCCCGGGCGGCCACAGCCCCCCGCCGGCGAGAGATCGAGCGCGCGACCAGCGGCAGCTGGGACGCGTCGACCAGCCCTCGGTGCAGCGCCGAGTCGATCGCGGACACAGCGGAGTACCGGTCAGTCCGCAGGATCACGTCCGCCAAAGTGCGAAGCGGGGTTGTCACCGGGATGTCATCGATGCGGTGCACGTCCTCATCGCTGACCGTCAACTGGTGCACCGTGAGCCCAGCATGGGCATGCCGTTGGGGTCGGGGCCGGGCCACCGGGACCGAGACATGGATCATCGTGCTGGGCCGAAGGCCGGCGATGCCCTGCAACTCCGCGGCGGTTTCCAGGACGGCGCAGGCCCCTCGGCCCAGGCTGGCGACCGCAGCCCTGATCCGGGCCCGGCGGATCGGTGCGACACAGGCCGCGGGGTCGATCAGGAAGTACCCAGGCAACAGCCGGATCCAGCGGCCAGCCCGACACCGCTGCCGGACCTCGTCCCGGGAAAGACCGGCACGAAGCGCCTGGCGGAGGGACACGACGCCGTCCTGACCGGCAGCCACCCGGCGCAGCGATGGAGGAGTGGTCACCCGTCCACCCTCGCGCCTAGACCCACACTCCAACACCCCTGTGGATAACCCTGTGGATAACCCGCACCGGCGCCCCCGCTCAGCCCGGAACCTGTCCCGCGCCTGTCCCCCACCCCTGTCCCCGGGCCCGCGTCCCCGGGCCCGCGTCCCCGGGTTGATCAAGAGATCTGCGTCAGGGTCAGCTCGAATCCTGACGCAGATCTCTTGATCAACCCGGTACAGGGGGTGGGGGGTGGTTAGCGGAGGGGGTGGCGGATGACGTTCTCGTCGCGGCCGGGGCCGACGCCGACCACCGAGACCCGGGTGCCGCAGAGTTCCTCGACGCGCTCCACGTACCGCCGTGCGTTGAGCGGCAGTTCGTCCCAGGTGCGCGCCTTGGTGATGTCCTCCCACCACCCATCCAGCTCCTCGTACACCGGTTTGGCGTGGTGGAAGGCCGTCTGCGTCATGGGCATGTCGTCGACCCGCTCGCCCTCGATCTCGTAGCCCACGCAGATCGGCACCTTCTCGAGGCCGGTGAGCACGTCCAGCTTCGTGATGACCAGGTCGGTGACCCCGTTGAGCCGGCTGGCATAGCGCGCGACCACCGCGTCGAACCAGCCGCACCGCCGCTCCCGGCCGGTGGTGGTGCCGTACTCGGCACCGACCTTGCGCAGGTGCTCGCCGTTGGCGTCGAACAACTCGGTGGGGAACGGCCCGGACCCGACCCGGGTGGTGTACGCCTTGCTGACGCCGATCACCTGGGTGATGGCGGTGGGCGGGATGCCCGCGCCGACGCAGGCACCGCCGGCCGTCGGGTTGGACGAGGTGACGAACGGATAGGTGCCGTGGTCCATGTCGAGCATGGTGGCCTGGGCACCCTCCAGCAGGACGATCTCGCCCCGGTCCAGGGCGTCCCAGAGCATCGCGCGGGTTTCGGCGATGTACGGCCGCAGCCGCTGAGCGTACTCCAGGTACTCCTCGGTCACCGCGTCGACGTCGATCGCCTTGCGGTTGTAGACCTTGAACAGCATCTGGTTCTTCTCGCGGAGCACGAGTTCCAGTTTCTTGCGCAGAATGCCCGGGTCGAGCAGATCCTGGAGCCGGATGCCCATCCGCGCGACCTTGTCGCCGTACGCGGGGCCGATCCCGCGCCCGGTCGTGCCGATCCGCGACGATCCCAGGTAGCGCTCCACCACCCGGTCCAGCGCTCGGTGATGCGGCATGATCAGGTGCGCGTCGCCGGAGATCCGCAACCGGGACACGTCCACCCCGCGCTGCGCGAGACCGTCGATCTCGTCCAGGAGGACCTTGGGGTCGACCACCACACCGTTGCCGATGATGATCAGCGCGTTCGGCGAGAGCGCCCCCGAGGGCATCAGATGCAGGGCGTACTTCTGCCCGTCCGGCGTGATCACGGTGTGTCCGGCGTTGTTGCCGCCGGAGTAACGGACCACGTAGTCGACCCGCTCCCCGAGCAGGTCGGTAACCTTGCCCTTGCCCTCGTCGCCCCACTGCGCCCCGATGAGCACGATCGCTGGCATCGTGTACCCGCCTCCAAAGGGCCCGGGTGCCCAGGTGGCGACCGCGCGGCAAGCCCGGTGAGTCAGGTTAACAACTAGTGATGGTCCGACCGGCGGCGGCCGGACCGAGGCAGGAGGCCCCGCCCGTGTACGACGTGGTGCTGCTCACCCTCGGCGCCGGCCGGGACGCGCCGTCCGCCTGCGGTGACGGCTGCTGTGGCGGTGGCGGTGCCGGTGGCGCGAAACCGGCCGAGGAGTGTGCCGACACCCCGCGGGTACCGGTGCTGGCGTGCGCCGACGTGCTCACCGCTGCTGGCGCCCGGGTGACCACGGTGACGGCGCGGGCCGACGCCGAGATCGACGAGGTGCTGGCCCGGTTGGACGGACCACCCCGGCCAGACGGGCTGACCTGGCCGGACTCCGACGGCAAGACCCGGCTGGTGGTCGCCACCGCCAGTGACGGACAGTTGCGCGCCGTCGTGCGCCGGCTCGTCCGCCGGTACGCCCCACCGCCCAGCCGCCGCCCCGCCGACCTGGCCGGCAACCGAACGCTGCCGGACCTGCCGCCAATCGGCGTCCTGCCACTCGACCCGCGCGGTGGTGTCGGCAGCGCCACGGACCTGGCGGGTCAACTCGGCCTGCCCCGGGATCCGGCGGAGGTGGCCTGGGCGGTGCTCGGCGGACCGGTCCGTCGGCTCGACCTGCTCCGCAACGACGGCGGCTCGGTCACGCTGGACGGTGCTCTGATCGGTGGTGCCGACGACACCGGCACGCCGCGCACCTGGCAGGGCCGGGTCGAGGTGGACGACGCGGTGCTGTCCGACGGCGACGAGCCGCTGCTGGCCTGTGTGGTGGGTAACGGCAATGGGTACGCGGAGGTCGAGGGCCTGCCGCTGCTGACGGGGGCCGACCCGGCGGACGGCGTGGTAGAGGTGGCGGTGGTGCTTCCGGTGGTGGCGCGAACGTGGCGCCGCAGGAAAATGCGCCTTGAGGTACGGCGGGGACGTGGCCGGGCCGCATCGATCAATCCCCGCGCCGACCGCGTGCCGTACCTTGACGACGGCGTGTCCGGGGATCTCACGCGTAAACGATCGTGGTGGATCGAACCCGGGGCGTGGGCGGTGTATGACCGGGCCCCGGCGAGCTGAAGCCGCTCCTGACCCCGCACGGGCGGACGGGCATATCCTCGGAGGAGATGGGGGAGGTATCTGTGGTGCACGAGGACAGGGACGGAACTCACCTGCCGGCCGAGGAAGGACAGGCCGCGCAGCAGGGCGGCACGTCGGCGCCGCGCGAGGAGTTGCCGATCCCACCGTGGATCCAGCAGGCCCCGCCACCGGACCACGAGCCGGCCGAACACCGCGGACCGCGGACTCAGATCACCACGGCCGCGCAACGGCTCGCCAACGCGGCCGCGCCCACTCCGCCTCCCGAGCCGGAACCGGGACCGGATCCGGTCTCCCGGTCGCCGGTTTCGCCGCCCCCGCAGCAGAGTTCGACCGAGCGGCCCAGCTGGGCGACGACTCAGCCGCTGCCGCCGTGGATCACGGCTCAGCCGCCGGTCCGGCCGCCGGAGCCGCCGGTGCACGGCGGACCGGCTCAGCATCCGGTCGTCCCGCCGCAGCCGCCGTTCCAGCCGACCCAGACACCGTTCGGCCCACCACAGCCGCCGGTGAACTCACCACGCCCACCGGTCGACGTGCCACGCGTACCGGACGACATGACGCCGGCCGACTCGGACGTCCCGCCCCAGTCCGTCGCGGCCGACCTGCCGACCCGCGCCTGGCCGATCGTGAACGGTCGCGGCGCACCTCAGTCGGCGGCGGAGGCCGGCCCGACGATCGGCGACGGGGACGATCGCGACGGCAACGGCCCGGACGACCGTGGCGGCTCGGCCGGGGTGGACCTGGACGAGCCGTTCACCCTTGATCCGGCCGTCACCGAGTCGGGTGACCGGACCGAGTCGCATCCGGACGCCCCCGTCTCCAAGAGCGCGCCGGAGCCGCGCGACGATGTCTCGGCCCGGGACGGGTCGACGGCCGACCCCAGCCCCGACGAAGGCCCCCGGATGGGGGAGCCGGTCTCGCCGTGGGCGCAGCCGCCGTCGCGTACGTCGACACCCGCTCCGCCCGGTCCGTCGATGGGACAGGCGCGGGTGCCCGGTCCACCTCCGCCGGGGCCGATGACCGCCCCACCCAACCAGGGTGGCTGGGGGGCGCAGCAACCACCTCCGACCCCACCGGTGTGGGGCGCGCACGGTGGCCCGCCGGCCACCCAGTACGGCCACCCGCAGGTGAACCATCCACCGGTCAGCCATCCACCGCAGGTCAACCAGCCACAGGTCAACCACGGGCCGGCGCCGCAGTGGGCGTACCCGCAGACGCAGGGCCGGCCGGCGACCCCGGACGTCTACGACGAGCAGCCGTGGGCGCCCGACCCGTCGGTGCCCACCGCCGAGGAGTTCGCCCGCCGCCGGGCCGCCAAGCCCGCCGAGCCAGTGGCCGAGATGGGCGTCCGGGCGGTGGTCAACAAGCTTGGCCTGGTGCGGCTGGCGCCCAGCCGCCACGAGCAGGAGATTCGACAGGACGTCGAGATGGTCCGCCGCAACTTCGGCGGCCTGCGTCAGGTGACCGTTGTCAATCCGAAGGGCGGTGCCGGCAAGACCGTCGCGATCCTGCTGCTCGCCATGACGTTCGGGCAGAAGCGCGGCGGTTACGTGCTGGCCTGGGACAACAACGAGACCCAGGGCACCCTCGGCATGCGGGCGCAGCAGGACTTCCACCACCGCACGGTGCGCGACCTGCTGCGCGACCTGGGACAGTTCCAGGGGGCGCACGGCCGGATCGGTGACCTGTCGCAGTACGTCCGGGCGCAGGGGGCGGGCATGTTCGACGTGCTGGCCTCGGACGAGTCGGCCACCGGTGGTGAGATGTTGACCGCCGACGCGTTCGCGGAGATCCGCGAGGTGGTCAGCCGGTTCTACAAACTGATTTTCGTGGACACGGGGAACAACGTGCGGGCGCAGAACTGGCAGGCCGCCATCGACGCCACCGACCAACTATTGATCACCATGTCGGCCCGGAACGACTCGGCCGAGACCGCCGCGCGGATGCTCGACCACCTGGAGCAGAGCGGTCGGCACCGGCTCGTCCGGCAGGCGGTCACCGTGGTCTCCATGCCGCCCTCCAGCAAGGAGATCGACCTGCCACCGATCCAGCGGCACTTCGCCGCCCGGACCCGGGCGGTGCTGCTTGCCCCGTACGAGCGGTCGATCGACACCGGGGAGCCGCTCCGCTACGGCAGCCTGTCGTCGGCGACCAAGGACGCCTGGCTGAAGATCGCCGCGGCGGTGGCCGAGGGACTGTGACGCCTGGGCGCTGGCCGCGCCAGGTCGTGCGCCGGCGAGCCCGAGAAGTCCACCTCAGGAGCCGGCGAGGGCGTCCGCCGCGGCCGGGTCGCAGTCGCGGAGGAACTGGGCGCACCGAGCCGCCTCGTCGGACTCGCTGATCTCGTCGGCGATCCGGGACAGCACGTAGAGGCACCGGAGGAAGCCCTGGTTGGGAGCGTGCGACCAGGGCACCGGGCCGTGCCCCTTCCAGCCGCTGCGGCGCAACTGGTCGAGGCCGCGGTGATAGCCGGTACGGGCGTAGGCGTACCCACGGATGAGCTGGCCGTCGGCGTAGGCGCGCCCGGCCAGCGCACCCCAGGCGGCGCTGAAGGTCGGGAATCGGGCCGCGACCTCGGCGTACGCCTCGTCGGTGTCCTTCTGTCCCGCCTCGGCGAGCGCCGCCTCGGCGGCCTCGTTGCCCGGCAGGAGGGTGGCTGGTGGCTCAGGCAAGAGGTTCTGCATCGCCCCATTCAACCTCTCCGGGACGGTGGCCCGCGAACCGGGGGCACGACCTGACTGAACGGCCGAGGTCGTCCCCCCGGTACGGCCAGGTGAACCGTACGGTATGAGGGGTGCGATTCCGAATGTCTCGCACGGAGAATGGACTTCCGGAACCTCCCCAGGACCGGTTGAAGGGAGCCCGGTGACCCGCCGTCACCGGGCTCCCGCCATGATGGCCGGGTGCCGAGCCCTCCCCCCGCCGATGTCGTCCAACCGCACGACACCACGCCCGAGGAGATCGAGACCCGGGCTGAACTCGACAGGCACCTGGCCGTCGGCAGCCTGGCCGGCCTCACCCTGCAAGGGTTGCGGCTGGACGTCGACCCGGTGCCGGACCTGAGCCACGTCGACCTCACCGACACCCTGTTCGTGGGCTGCCGGTTCGCCAGCGCCGAGGCTGAGGCCGCGCTGGTCCGGCGCGGCGCGCACGTGGTGCCCCCGTTCGTCGCCCTGCCGTACCCGACGCATCCCGCCCGGCTCTACACGCCGGACGACCTCGCCACCGGCTTCGCCGCTGCCGGCTTCACCGGCATGTACGACACCCGGGTCTACCAGCACTTCCGGGCGCACGGCGGAGCGCTGCCGGCGGTCCGCGAGGCGCTCGCCCAGCGGCTGCACGACCACGCGATCGACAATGCCCTGGCCGACGCCACCCGGTCCTGGCTCGCCAGACACGGGCCCGGTTCGGTGGTCGGGGTGATGGGCGGGCACGCGGTGCCGCGCGGCGCCACGGCGTACCGGCTCGCGGCGACGCTCGGCTGGGAACTGACCCGGGCCGGGCGGCTGGTCGTTACGGGCGGTGGCCCCGGCGTGATGGAGGCCGCCAACCTCGGCGCGTTCCTCGCCGACTGGCCGGCGGACGTCCTGACCACGGTGATCGCCGAGTTGGCCGGCACGCCGGACTACACCGACCACGACCGTTACACGGCCGCCGCACTGCGGATCCGCGAACGGTTCGCCGGTGCCGGCCCAACCGCGGGCGGCATCGCGCCAGGGCCGACCGCCGGCGCCACGGCGACCCAGCCAACCTCGGGCGCCGCTCCGCCGGTCGCAATGCCCGATCCGACCGTGCCGCCGCCACGGTCGGCCGCCGGCGTCCGCGCGAATCCGGACACCGACTGGGCCCGTCGGGGCGGTCTGGCAATTCCCACCTGGCTGTACGGCCACGAGCCGGCGAACCTGTTCGCCGGGCGGATCGCGAAGTACTTCTCCAATGCGATTCGCGAGGACACGATTCTGCGGCTGGCCCGGGGTGGCATCGTCTTCGCGCCCGGACAGGCCGGCACCGTGCAGGAGGTGTTCCAGGCGGCCACCAAGACGTTCTACGGCACGGACGGGACGAGCGGACCGTACGTGTTCCTGGACCGCGCCTACTGGACCGAGACGCTGCCGGTCGGAGCCCTGCTGGAGCCGCTGCTGGCCCGGTCCCGGGGCGGTGATCTCACAAAGCTGGTGCACGTCACCGACGACGTGGACACCGCGGTCCGCCTGCTGACGTGAGGACGGCCCTGGTCGACGCCGGGCGTCGACCAGGGCCCCTCCGCGCCGCTACTTGCCCAGCTTGGTGCCGGTGGACCGGAGCGCCTCGCAGGCCTCCACCACCCGCGCGGCCATACCCGCCTCGGCGGCCTTGCCCCAGACCCGCGGGTCGTACATCTTCTTGTTGCCAACCTCGCCGTCCACCTTGAGGACGCCGTCGTAGTTGCGCAACATGTGGTCCGCGACCGGCCGGGTGAAGCAGTACTGGGTGTCGGTGTCGATGTTCATCTTCACCACGCCGTAGTCCAACGCCTCCCGGATCTCCGACAGCAGCGAGCCGGACCCGCCGTGGAAGACGAGGCTTAGCGGCTTCTCCTTGCCGTACTTGGCGCCCACCGCTTCCTGGATGTTCTTCAGCACCTCGGGGCGCAGCTTCACGTTGCCCGGCTTGTAGACGCCGTGCACGTTGCCGAAGGTGAGCGCCGCCATGTAACGGCCCTTCTCACCAAGCCCGAGCGCGTCCACCATCGCCAGGCCGTCGTCGACCGTCGTGTAGAGCTTCTCGTTTATGGCGTTCTCGACGCCGTCCTCCTCGCCACCGACGACGCCGACCTCGATCTCCAGAACGATCTTGCCTTCGGCGGCCCGGTCCAGCAGTTCCGCGGCGATCTCCAGGTTCTCGCCCACCGGCACCGCCGACCCGTCCCACATGTGCGACTGGAACAGCGGCTCCTCGCCGCGGGCCACCCGCTCCTTCGAGATGGCCATCAGCGGCCGGACGAACTTGTCCAGCTTGTCCTTCGGGCAGTGGTCGGTGTGCAGGGCGATGTTCACCGGGTAGTTCTTGGCGACCTCGTGCGCGTACGCGGCGAACGCCGCGGCGCCGGTGACCATGTCCTTCACGGTCGGGCCGGAGAGGTACTCGGCGCCACCGGTGGAGACCTGGACGATGCCGTCGCTCTCGGCGTCGGCGAAGCCGCGCAGCGCGGCGTTGAGGGTCTGCGACGACGTCACGTTGATCGCCGGGTACGCGAACCGGCCGGCCTTGGCCCGGTCGAGCATCTCCGCGTACACCTCGGGCGAAGCGATGGGCATCTTGCACGCTCCTTACTGAACCGCTCTCGGCCCCCGTGGGCCGCTGTCTCCGGTGTGGGCGCCTGACCGCGCTGTCATGTCCGGGCAGTATCCCGTAGCCGGTCGGCTCCGGCACAACCGACCTGACCGGGGCCGGGCCCGGCGACCGGCACCGATCCGCGCGGGTCCGGCGCGGGTCCGGACCCGGTCCGGACCCCGGTCAGTCGGGCTCCGGCACCACCAGGCTGATCACCCAGCTGACCACCGCCACGATGATGGCCCCCCAGAACGCCGGCCAGAACCCGTCGACGGCGAACGGCAGGCCGGTCCGTTCGGCGATCCAGCCCGTCAACATAAACAGCAGCGCGTTGACGACCAGCGCGAACAGGCCGAGGGTGAGCAGGTAGAAGACGCAGCCGACCACCCGGATGATCGGCTTCAGCACCGCGTTGACGATCCCGAAGATCAGTGCCACGACCAGCACCGTCGCCACCTCGCCACCGGTCGTCCGGGCGGTGACGTCGATGCCGGACACGATCAGGGTGGCGATCCACAGCGCAACCGCCGTGATCGCGAGCCGGATGACGAACGCCACGCTGCCATCTTGGCATCTCGATACCAACCCTGACCGGCCAAATCGCGGAACATCAGCGGTTTCGACAGGTGCCGACTGGGCAGGAGAGTCGGTCGGCGGGCAGGTACGCCAGCCCGTACGGTGGTAGTGGCAGGCCGGATCGGAGGTTAGGAGGCGGGATGACCCAGCCCGACGAGGACTTCACGCCAGGCGACCACCTCGCCCACGACGAGCGCGACCCGGAGGCTCCGGAGAGCGACGCGGTGGAGCAGGCGACGGCCGCCGACCCGTACGTCGAGGAGACCGACGTGCGCCGCGGCCTGGAGGTCGACGACTGGGACGCGATGGAGCAGGCCCGCATCATCGGGCCGGACGACGACGATTACGACCGCTGAGCGGCCCCTCAGTTCAGCTGGCGGATCCGACGGGCGAGCCAGGACCTAGCCCAGGTCGGTGACCTGGTCCGGATGCGTCCGGACCCAGTGGGTCAGGTCGTCCCGGCGCAACGCGTCGAACAGGGACCGGCTGGATTCCGGATCGAGGCTGACGCCGGAGGGCGTGGCACGCGTATCCCAGGACTCGTCCAGCGACCAGCCGATGCCGGTGACCTCGGCGTTGGCGAGTTGCGGAAGCAGCGGCAGCAGGTCGGTGAGCGCCACGCGGTCGGCCACGATTCCCCTCTCGGCCGCCCGCAGCAGGGCGGACAGCCGGGCGGGATTCGTTCCGGATTCTCGCACCTGATCCGCCAGCGCGGCGAGGAACCGCTGCGCGTTCCGGTCCCGGTCGAAGGCGCCCTCACGCAACCCGTACCGCTGGCGCAGCAGGTCCCGGACGGCCGCGCCGTCCAACCGCTGGCAGCCGGCCGGGAACACCCGCCCGGTGTGTGTCGAGGGCGTCCGCTGGGGGAGGCACATCCGGACCCCGCCGGCGGCGTCGGTGACGGCTTGCAGCCCCTGATAGGTGACGACCACCGTGCCGGTGGGCGCGACGCCGGTGAGGTCGGCCACGGTGCGTGCGGTGAGCCGGGCCCCGGCGGTCAGGTCAGGTCGGCCCCCGGGTCGCGCGCTGCCCATCATGAACGCCGCGTTGAGCCGGTCGGTCCCCCGGCCAGGGATCTCGACCACGAGGTCGCGGGGCAGCGCGATCAGGAACACCCGGCCGCGGTCGGCCGGTATATGGGCCAGCAGCACCAGGTCGGTCCGATGGCCGGCCCCGGCACCGTGGTCATCGAGACCGAGCAGCAGGAGGTTTGTCGGTCCCGCGGGGACCGCTGGCGACGCGCCGGGGATCGGTGGCGGCCCGACCGCCACGTCCCGACCCAGCACCGGTAGCGCCACGGCGGCCAGCACAGCCAGCACCGTGCCGGTCGAGGCAACGGCGAGCCGGCGCCGGCGACGCCGCCGGGCCAGCCGGTCGATGGCCGACCGCAGCGGACCGGTCGGTGGTGCCAGGTGTACGTGCCGGGCGAACGCCGCCCGGATCTCGTCCTCGATCATCGTGTCTCCACCAGTTCGGCGCGAAGGGTGGCCAGGGCCCGGGAGATGGCGGACCGGACGGTGCCGACGGCGCAGCCGAGCACCTCGGCGATCTCGCCGTCCGGCAGGTCCTCGTAGAACCGCAGGACGAGGGCGGCGCGCTGGCGGCGCGGAAGCGTGGCCAGGCGGGACCAGACATCGTCCCGGTCGGCGGTGGCCTGCGCGTGGTCGATGGCCGGCGCGGGCCGGTCGTCCGATTCGCCGCGCAGCAACACCCGGCGGAACCACGAGCCGCGACGCCAGTCGATGTACTGATTGGTCAACATCCGTCGGACGTACCGCTCGGGCGAGTCCGCACGGCGCACCCGACGCCAGTTCAGCTGGACCCGCACCATGGTTTCCTGCACCAGATCCTCCGCGAGGTGCGGATCGCCGGTCAGCAGCACGGCATACCGCACCAGCGCGCCGAGTCGCGCGTCGGCGAACTCCTCGTACGTCATCGACACCTCCGCCGGTCCACGATGGTGTTGACGGATCGGGACCGCCGAATCACTGCGTCGTTCTACCCGATCATCCGTTCGGGTGGATCCCAGCACCGGACCGGCCCTTCGTGACCGATCCGACCTCTGGGGGAACATCCGCTGATCAATGACCGCTTAGGCTCCGCTGGCTGTACCACTTTCACGGGGAGGACCTCATGCGGATCAAGCCTGTCCGGCGGCTGCTCGCCGGACTTGGCGTGGTCGGTGCCGTCGGCGCACTCGTCGCCGCCACCGCTTCGCCCGCCCTGGCGGACGACGACGCCAAGCTCGGCGTCTACCTGCGGGACACGACCATCGCCGAGAAGTCGGAGGGCAGGATCGAGTTTCCGATCCTGTCGGCCTCGAAGCCGGTCGTGCTGAACGGAATCACTGTGACGTACGACCTCGGCGACTTGCCGTCGACGGTCAGCGCTAAGGCCGACGACTCCGGGGATTGCACCACGACAGGGAAGATCATCCGCTGCTCCATCGACGATCCGACCAACCTGGACGAGTGGGGGGCCATCGGGCTCGCGCCGCTGTTCATCACGCCGAAGGACACGGCGAAGGACGGCGACACCGGCACCATCACCGTGACCTTCGGCTCCGCGGGCTACGCGACGGTCAGTCACCGGGCGAAGGTCCGCGTCGGCGAGGGCGTCGACCTCTCCACCGGTCAGACCGGGGACGAAGCCGAGTGGTACGAGTCGAGCGCGACGCCTGGGAAGGCGTTCACGTCTCCGGTCAACGTGGTAAACGCCGGCACCACCACCGTGCAGGGTCTGGTCGTCGTCTTCCACGCCGAACACGCCGTCGAGGCCGGTCAGCAGTACAGCAACTGCACCTACGAGGACAACGTGCTGCGCTCCTGCCGCTTCGACCAGGAGTTGGCACCGGGTGCCGCGTACAGCGCCGCACTGCCCTACCGGCTGCGGGCGGACACCCTCGCGCCGGGTGAGGTCTACGGGCAGCATGGCCTGTTCACGCTTGCGGAGTTCGAGGACTACGAGGCTTACTCCAGGAGCCGGGGCTACACTTTCGGCAAGCCGGGCACCGGCGGGACGCTGACGTTGGCCGCCGCCCGCGCCCGGGCCTCGTTCCAGGCGGACACCGAGCCGTACAACAACTGGGGATACATGATGGTCACGGTGACCGGGAAGAACCCCGCCGACCTGTACGCCATCGGGACCGCCGTGACCGGCAAGGCGGGTGACGTGGTCACCGCGAAGGTCGGCGTCGGCAACAACGGTCCCGCTGCCCTGGACGCCGCCCTGCCGGCCACCTACTACACGGTCAGCGTGCCGGCCGGTACCTCCGTGACGGCGGCGCCGGAGAACTGCTACCTGCTGAGGCCGGGTGACAGCGCCTGGGACCTGGCCGGTAAGCCGAGCGTCCCCACCTACTTCTGCGGCTCCGGTCCGTACCTGGGGGTGGGTCAGGTCGAGACGATCGACTTCAAGCTGCGGATCGACACCGTCGTGCCCGACGCGACCGGCCAGGTCAGGGCCAACGCCAGGTGCGACTGTGACGGGCGGTTCGACGGGGACCCGAACCGGACCAACGACGTCGCCCAACTCCTGGTGAACCCGACCGACGACGGCGGTTCGGGTGGGGGCGGCACCCTGCCCATCACCGGCTCGTCCACCGGCGTCGTCGTGGGGGTGGGCGTTGTGCTGCTCGCCGCCGGGGCCGCCGGATTCGTGCTGGCCCGCCGTCGGCGTACCCGGTTCGTGGCCTGATCCACGGCGGATGGATCGCCCGGAGGGGCCTCTTATCATCGCTATGCGTCGATAAGGGGCCCCTCCGGCGTTGTCGTCCGGCCAAACCGGGCGGCGCGGGACCCGCGGTTGCTGCCATCATGATCAGGTGCTGCTCACCGTCACCACCACCCACCGGCCGGCCACCGACCTTGGCTACCTGCTGGTGAAGCACCCCGACCGGGTGCACACGTTCGACGTGCCGACCGGCACCGCGCACGTCTTCTACCCGGAGGCGGCGGCGGACCGCTGCACGGCCGCCCTGCTGCTCGACGTGGACCCGCGACGGCTGGCCGGCGGCCGTAACCGGCGGACCACCCCGGCCGACTTCACCCTCGGCCGGTACGTCAACGACCGCCCGTACGCGGCCTCCAGCCTGCTCGCCTCCGCGCTGTCCAAGGTGTTCCGATCGGCGCTGCGCGGCGCGTCCAGGGACCGGCCGGAGCTGGTCGCGGCGACCATCCCCCTGGAGATCCAGGTTCCCGCGCTGCGCTGCCGCGGTGGCTCGGCCCTGGCCGAGTCGCTGTTCGGACCGCTCGGCTGGACGGTGACCGCGACGCCGGTCCCCCTCGACGAGCGGCGACCGGACTGGGGGGACAGCCGGTACGTCGACCTGACCCTGCGCGGCGTCATCCGGCTCGCCGACGCCCTCAATCAGGTGTACGTGCTGCTGCCGGTGCTTGACGACGCGAAGCACTACTGGGTGGCCCCCGACGAGATCGACAAGCTGTTGCGGGCCGGTGAGGGATGGCTGGCCAGCCATCCACAGCGTGGCCTGATCGCCCGGCGATACCTGGTGCACCGCCGGGCCCTCGCCGGGAGGGCGCTGGCCCAGCTCGACGAGCGCCGGCTGGCCGAGCTGCGGCTAGCCGACGACGCGGCCGATCCGGACTCCGTCGACCCGGATCCGGCTGCCGGAGAGCGACCGGGCGACGAGGACGCTCAACTGCCGGAGGCGGTGCGCCGGCAGCCGCTCGCGGTGCACCGCCGGCGAGCCGTACTCGCCGAGTTGGCCCGGGTCGGGGCGAGCCGCGTGCTGGATCTGGGCTGCGGCGGCGGCGCGCTGCTGGTCGACCTGGTCGCCGAGCGGCGGCACACCGAGATCGTCGGCACCGACGTGTCCGTCGGCGCGCTCGCCATGGCCGAGCGCCGGCTTCGCCTGGACCGGTTGCCGCAGCGCCAGCGGGACCGGATCAAGCTGTGGCAGTCGGCGCTCACCTACCGCGACGACCGCCTCCGGGGGTACGACGCCGCGGTGCTCATGGAGGTGGTGGAACACCTGGACGCGGAGCGGCTACCGGCGCTGGAGGACGCGGTCTTCGGTCACGCCCGACCGGGAACGGTGATCGTGACGACCCCCAACGTGGAGTACAACGTCCGGTACGAGGGTCTGCCCGCGGGGCGGCTGCGCCACTCGGATCACCGGTTCGAGTGGACCCGCGCCGAGTTCGCGGCGTGGACCGACCGGGTGGCCGACGCACACGGCTACCGGGTAACCCGGTCCGGTGTCGGCGACGAGGATCCCGAGGTCGGCTGCTCCACCCAGCTCGCCACGTTCATCCGGGAAGGGGGCTCACCGTGAGCGCGAGGAGTGAGCCGGGTTTGCGAGCCCCGCAGTCGCGAACGAAAGGGGGCTCATAATGCGGATCGACATTCCGGAGCTGGCGCTGGTGGCCCTCGTCGGCATCTCCGGGTCGGGTAAGTCCACATTCGCCCGGCGGCACTTCCGGCCCAGCCAGGTGCTCTCCTCGGACGCGTTCCGGGCGATGGTCGCCGACGACGAGAACGACCAGTCGGCCTCCGCCGACGCCTTCGACGTGCTGCACTACGTCGCCGGCAAGCGGCTGCGGGCCGGCCGGCTGACGGTGGTCGACGCGACGAATCTCCAGTCGCACGCCCGGGCCGGCCTGGTCGCGGTGGCCCGGGAGCACGACGTGCTGCCGGTCGCGGTCGTGCTGGACGTGCCCGAGCCGCTGTGCTGGGAGCGGACCGAGGCCCGCGCCGACCGTCCGTTCGGCCGGCAGGTTCTGCACCGGATGCACCGCGACCTGCGCCGGTCGCTGTCCGGGCTGGCCCGTGAGGGCTTCCGCAAGGTGCACGTGCTGCGCGGCCCCGCCGAGATCGACGCGACCGAGATCCACTACGAGCGGCTGTTCAACGACCGCAAGGAGCTGACCGGCCCGTTCGACATCGTCGGTGACGTGCACGGCTGCCGGGCCGAACTGGAGGCGCTGCTAGAACGGCTGGGCTGGACGGTGCACCGGGACGCCACCGGCAGGCCGGTCAACGCGACGCACCCGCTGGGGCGTACCGCGATCTTCGTGGGCGACCTGGTGGACCGCGGCCCGGACTCGCCGGGGGTGCTGCGCCTGGTGATGGGCATGGTCGCCGCCGGCACCGCGCTCTGCGTGCCGGGCAACCACGAGCAGAAGCTGGTACGCAAGCTGCGCGGCCGCAAGGTCACGGTGTCCCACGGCCTGGCCGAGACGCTGGCCCAGTTGGCGACCGAGCCACCGGAGTTCGTCGCCGGGGTGGAGACGTTCATCGACGGCCTGGTCAGCCACTACGTGCTGGACGGTGGCCGGCTGGTGGTGGCCCACGCCGGGCTGAAGGAGGCATACCAGGGGCGGGCGTCCGGACGGGTCCGGGCCTTCGCGTTGTACGGCGAGACGACCGGTGAGACCGACGAGTACGGCCTTCCGGTCCGCTACCCGTGGGCCCGTGACTATCGTGGTTCGGCCACCGTGGTCTACGGGCACACCCCGACGCCGACACCCGAGTGGGTCAACAACACCATCTGCATCGACACCGGCTGCGTTTTCGGCGGCTCGTTGACCGCCCTGCGTTACCCGGAACGGGACCTGGTGTCGGTGCCGGCCGCGAAGGAGTACTACCCGCCGGCCCGGCCGCTCGTCGTGCCGGCGCCCGAGCGCCCGGCGGACGTGCTGGACCTCGCGGATGTCACGGGCCGCCGGCACGTCGAGCACCGGTACGGCCGGCTGACCGTGCCGGCCGAGAACGCCGCGGCCGCCCTGGAGGTGATGAGCCGGTTCGCGGTCGACCCGCACCGGCTGGTGTGGCTGCCGCCGACGATGGCGCCGTGTTCGACGGCGACCGTGGACGGCTTCCTGGAGCACCCGGCCGACGCGTTCGCCGACTACCGGGCGGCCGGGGTGGATCGGGTGGTGTGCGAGGAGAAGCACATGGGCTCCCGCGCCGTGCTGCTCGTGTGCCGGGATTCCGCCGACGCGAGGTTCGGCGCGGGCGGTGGCGTGGCGTACACCCGGACCGGCCGGCCGGTGTTCGCCGAGCCGCTGGGGTCCGCGCTTGTGGACCGGGTGCGATCAGCCATCGACCGCGCGGGCCTGTGGACCGAGTTGAACACCGACTGGCTGCTGCTGGACTGTGAACTGCTGCCCTGGTCGGCCAAGGCGACCGGACTGATCCGCGAGCAGTACGCCCCGGTGGCCGCCGCCGGGGGCGCCGCGTTGCCGGCCGCGCTGGCCGCCCTGTCCGCAGCCGCGGACCGTGGGTTGCCGGTGGCCGAGCTTCGGGACCGGATGACCCGACGCGCCGACGATCTGGCCCGGTATGCCGTGGCGTACCGGGCGTACGTTCGGCCGACGGACGGGCTGACCGGGGTGACGCTTGCGCCGTTCGCGGTGCTGGCCAGCGCGGGGGCGGCACACACCGGTCGGGATCACGGTTGGCATCTCGCGCTGGCCGACCGGCTGCGAGAGGCCGACCCCGAGTTCATCACCCGGACCGACCGGCGGGTGGTGGATCTCGCCGACTCCGGTGCGGTGACGGACGCGACCGAGTGGTGGCTGGCGCTGACCGCGGCCGGCGGCGAGGGCATGGTGGTCAAGCCGTACGCCGGCCTGGCCGCGACCGACGGGAATGGCCGGTTGGTGCAGCCGGGCATCAAGTGTCGGGGCCGGGACTACCTGCGGATCATCTACGGTCCCGAGTACGACCGGCCCGACCAGCTCGCCGCGCTCCGTGGCAGGTCGCTGGGACGCAAGCGCGGTCTCGCGCTGCGCGAACACGGGCTGGGCCTGGCGGCGCTGGACGGACTGACCGAGGGCGCGCCGCTGTGGCGGCGGCACGAACTGGTCTTCGCGATCCTGGCCTGTGAGTCGGAGCCGGTCGACCCGCGGCTCTGACTGGCCGTGGCCGTGGGCGCCGGACGCGGCCGGTTCGGCGGCAGCGGGCCGCTCCGGGTCGGCCGGTTTCGGACGCGGCGGATCCCCGCCGGACGCGCGCCGGCTCGGCGGCGGCCGATCCGGCCGCGGGTAGCCTGGTGGGCCGTGGCCGACGCCCGGCGGGTCCGCGGGGCCAGACCGACTCAATGATTGGACCTTACGTATGGCAGCAGGCGAGCGCATCGGCCATGTCTTCCGGGGGACGGCCATCGGCGTGGCCGAAGCCGTACCCGGGATCAGCGGCGGCACCATCGCCCTGGTCACCGGTGTGTACGAGCGGCTCATCGAGTCTGCCGGTCACCTGGTGAATGCGGTTCGGTTCACCGCCTCGGACGGGCTGCGGGGGCGCGGCTGGACGCGGGTCACGCATGAACTGCGCCAAGCGCACTGGGTGGTGCTGATTCCCCTCGTCCTCGGCATGGTGCCGGGCCTGCTGCTGGCGGCGCGACTGCTGGAGCCGATGCTGCACGACTACCCGCAGCAGACCCGGGGGTTGTTCTTCGGGCTGGTGCTCGCCTCGATCCTGGTGCCGATCGCGATGGTCGGCAGGCGGTGGCGGGGTGGCGAGGTTGCCGCTTCGCTCGCCGCCGCGGTGGGAGCCTTCGTGTTGACCGGCCTGCCCCCGGCTTCGGTGACACCGAAGCCAGTGGTCGTGTTGCTCGCCGCCGCCCTGGCGGTATGCGCTCTGGCGCTGCCGGGAGTTTCCGGATCGTTCCTGCTGCTCACCCTGGGCCTCTACGAGCCGACGATCAGCGCCGTCAACGACCGGGACTTCGGCTACCTGGCGATCTTCGCCGCCGGCATGGTCATCGGGCTGGCACTCTTCGTCAAGACGTTGCAGTGGCTGCTCGACCGACACCGGCGGATGACTCTGGCGGTGATGACCGGTGTGATTGTCGGCAGTCTGCGTGCCCTGTGGCCTTGGCAGACTGACGACCGAGCCCTCCAGGCGCCGGGCGGCAACGTGCCGATCGTGGCACTGCTCGTCATCGTGGGCATGTCCCTGGTCATAACGATGATCATGGTCGAGCGTCGTCGGCTGCGGCGGGCGGCGGGCGATGTCGCGGACTCGGATCCCCGCTCAGGGGCATGATCGCGCCCGGTTTCGGCCGTCGGGCGCCGCGGTGTCGGAAGCGGTCCTAGACTGTCCGGCGTGCCGATGTCGGCGGGTACCGATCCGACACTAGCGGCAGAGCCTCGGAGGTCACCTCTTGTCGTCGCCCACCATCACCCTCGCCCTCGGTCCGGACTGGCTGGAACCGGAGTGGCTGATCTCGACATTCGGCCTGCTGGGCATCCTGGCCATCGTTTTCGCCGAATCCGGCCTGCTGATCGGCTTCTTCCTGCCGGGCGACTCGCTGCTGTTCACCGCAGGGCTGCTCACCGCGGACGGGAAATACATCACCTACCCGCTGTGGCTGGTCTGCCTGCTGATCACCATCGCGGCGATCGCCGGTGACCAGGTCGGGTACGCCTTCGGCAAGAAGGTGGGGCCGGCGTTGTTCCGGCGCCCGAACTCGCGCCTGTTCAAGCAGGAGAACGTGATCAAGGCACACGAGTTCTTCGAGAAGTACGGTGCCCGATCAATCGTGCTGGCGCGGTTCGTACCGATCGTGCGGACCTTCACGCCGATCGTCGCGGGCGTCAGCGGCATGCGCTACCGGACCTTCGTCACCTACAACGTGATCGGCGGCATCCTCTGGGGCACCGGCGTGACCGTTCTTGGTTACTTCCTCGGCCAGATCCCGTTCGTCAAGGCGAACATCGAAATGATCCTGATCGCGATCGTGGCGATTTCGGTGGTGCCGATCGCGATCGAGTTGCTCCGCGCGCGCATGGCCGCGAAACGGGGGACCACTCCCGAGGAGCGCGCCGCGGCGGAACAGGCGATCCGCGAGACGCGGCAGCACTACGGCCAGCACTGAGGGTGTTCACCAAGGCGCACTGACCCATCGCACCGCGCACGGGCACACCGATCGGGTCAGCGCCTGATCGGCACGCCGCCGGGTACGACGACTCGCGCCGGCCGTGCGGTGCCCCTCCACCGGGAGGGGCACCGGGCGGCCGGTCGGGTCAGCGAGCCTTCTTGGTGGCGCGCTTGCGCGGCGGGGTGAGCAGATCGGCGATCGTCGCGATCGCCGTCGGCACCAGCCGGTAGTAGGCCCACACACCACGCTTTTCCCGCTCGAGCAGGCCCGCTTCGGTGAGGATGCGGAGGTGGTGGCTCACCGTCGGCTGGGAGAGGCCCAGCGGCGCGGTGAGGTCACACACGCACGCCTCGCCCTCGGGGGCCGACTGGATGAGGCTGAGCAGCCGCAGCCGAGCCGGGTCGGCGAGTGCCTTGAGCACTCCCGCCAGTCGCTCGGCGTCGGCACGTTCGATCGGCTCGCCGGCGAGCGGCGAGATCTGAGGCATAGTCATTTCGGCCAACGCAGTTCCCACGTATTCCATCCTTCCACCAACAGCATCGACCCGCCTGCATATCAGCAGATCCGAATCGGTAAACTTTTAAGCCGGTAGGCCGAGGTCAGCCAACGTATAGGCGGCCCGATACGGCAGTCCGGCGGCGCGTACCGCCTCTCCCGCCCCTCGATCGACGATAACCGCCACACCCACCACCTCGGCTCCGACTCCACGTAATGCCTCGACCGCGGACAGCACGCTGCTGCCCGTCGTCGAGGTGTCCTCGACCGCCAACACCCGACGGCCGACGACGTCCGGACCCTCGATCCGTCGTTGCAGGCCGTGCGTCTTGTCGGTCTTGCGGACCACGAACGCGTCCACCGGCCGCCGGTCCGCCCCCGCGTGCAACATCGCGGCGGCGATCGGATCGGCGCCGAGGGTCAACCCGCCGACGGCCGTGTAGTCCCAGTCCTTGGTGAGGTCCGACATCACCCGACCCACCAGAGGTGCCGCCGCGTGGTGCAGCGTCACCCGTCGCAGATCGACGTACCAGTCGGCCTCGCGACCTGACGACAACACCACTCGTCCATGGACCACGGCCAAGTCGGTGATGAATTTTCGCAGGTCGTCACGGTCGCCCATGGTCGAAGATCGTACTGCGCGTGCCTGAGAGTTAGTTGAGTGGCCCGGGCCGTCGCTCTCGGAGGGAACCGACGGCATCGATGTCTGCCCGACCCCGCAGGGGTGCCCGACCCGGTGGCGGGGTTATCCCGCGTCCCGCCCGATCCGGCCGCGGGTGTCTCGGGCCACGCCGTGCAGCACACCTCGGGGCGTGTGCCGCAGGCCGAACACGGCAAGCTTGTACTTCCAGTCAGGGACGCTGACAAGCTTGCCTTTGTGCAGGTCACGTAGGCCCTCGGCGACCACGTCGTCGGCCCGCAGCCAGAGCCAGCGGGGCGTCTTGGACATGTTGATGCCAGCCCGGTCGTGGAACTCGGTCCGCGTGTAGCCGGGACACAGCGCCATCACCCGTACGCCGAACGGACGCACCGACTGGCCGACGGATTCGCTGGAGTTGGTTACCCACGCTTTGCTCGCCGAGTAGGTCGACCCCGGCATAACCGCCCCGAACCCGGCAACCGAAGAGACATTTATCACTGCCCCACGCCGGCGTTCGGTCATCCCGGGCAGGGCCGCGTGCGTCAAGCGCAGGACAGCCAACACGTTGAGCCTGAGCAGCCGGGCCTCATCGTCCGCGGAGGAGCGCAGGAACGGCCGGTTCAAGCTGATCCCGGCGTTGTTCACCAACAGGTCCACGGGTTCGTCGGCGGACCGGAGCCGATCCTCGACCTGTCCTGTGCCGGCCTCGGTGGACAGGTCCGCGGGCAGCACGTCCACCGGCGTACCGTGCCGCTCGCGCAGCTCGGCGGCGACCACCGCCAACCGTTCGGCGTCCCGCGCCACCAGCACCAGGCGCCATCCGTCGGCGGCGAGACGGCGGGCGAAGGCGGCACCGATACCGGAGGTGGCCCCGGTGACGAGGGCCGCCCCGGCGCGACGCGACGATCGTTCAGAGCTGGGCACGTCAGGGGCTGACACGGGCGGTCCTCACCTCGCTGGTCTACGACGGGACGGCCGGAACAGGGGGTCGCGCTCGGGTGTGGTCGTCACCCCCGCGCCGGCGGAAGAAGGCGGCCGCCGGCGGCAACGCGAGCAGTCCGGCCACCACAAGGTAGCCGAGGCCCTGAGCCACCGAAAGGGTCGCGCCCAGGCCGGCCCACCAGTCCGGATAGGCGCTTCCCGCGGCTGTGACCAGTTGTTCCGTGGCCAGTTCGTCGGGGCCGAACTCCATCGGCACCGTCCGTTGCAGCACCGTCACGGTGAGCGCTCCGCAGCCGAGCAGCGTGCCGAGCCCGCAGACCACCCAGGTCGCGACCCGGGCGCCCGGCGTCCCCCGGATCAATCCCAGGGCCAGCAGCACCAGAAGCACCGCGACGCCCACCCCGATCAGCGTGGCGAGGGCCGCGGCGCCGCGCATCAGGAACACCACCGTGCCAAGCTCCGACCGGCTGGCGGCGGTGCTGGCGGTGGCCGCGCGGAACCGGTCGACCGTGCCCGACAGGATCGCCAGGCCGAGCACCGCGTGCGCCAGGCCGACCGTCGCCATCAGCACCAGCATCGCGGCCGCGCCGGTCACGGCCGCGGGCCGGTGCGGCGGAGCGTCCGACATCGAATCTCCTCCTGCCTGAGACACGACGATCCCCCCGGGAGTTGTGTTGTGAGCAACCTACCCGGGGGGATCGGACGTCGTGCCGGTACGACTCAGCCGGCCGGTGGGGTCGACGGCGGCTTGTCGTCCCGGTCCGTCCGCGGGCCCGGCTCCTGCGGGTGGGCCGTCGGCTGCCCGGGGGTGGACGGGTAGCCGGGGGCGGACGGGTAGCCCGGCTCCGGCGCGCCACCGCCGCCCTGCGGGTAGCCGGGGTAGGTGCCACCCGGCACCGGTGGCTCCCCGTGACCCGGCTGCGGCTTGCGGAAGAACTGGTTGGACGCCGGCAGGGCCAGCAGGATCAGCGCCGCAAGCAGCGCGAGCAGGGCGAGCGTCGTCAACGTGTTGGTGACCGGGCCGTACCAGCCGGGGAGCACCTCGTCGAGCCGCTGCTGGATCTCGGCGGCGCTCGGCGCGTCGCCGCCCGCGTTGCCCATCGAGTTGCTCAGGGCCGTGCCGAGAAGGCCGAAGCCGAGGCAGCAGGCTCCGATGCCACCGACCACCCAGGTGGTGATCCGGGAAGCGTTCTTGCCCCGGTTGTTGAGCACCGCCAGCACGACGAGGCCGATGGCGATGAGCAGGAGGACGACGGTGCCGGCAATGGCGCCGATCGCCGTCGCCGTCTCCGCGCCCTCCACGCTGGTGCCCGCGTAGAGATCACGGTAGGCGTCCTGGACCTTGCCAAGGTAGGCGAGTCCGATGATGGCGTTGATCACCTGCAGTGCGGCGACCGCGTACAGCAGATAGCTGGAGATCGTGACGCTGCTCGGACGTGCCCCGGCCGTCGGTGCGACCGGATTGCTCGGATCCGACACGAACGCTCCTTTCCTAGAGCCACGAAACAGGGTATCGATACCCTGCCAGCGATCGGGGTGAAACAGGAACGACCCGCCGGACCAGGCCGTGTTTCGCCCGCACCGCGGCGCGGTCAGTAGTCCCGCCACTCGGCCCGGGAGAACTCCAACACCCGGGGGTGCAGCAGGGTGGACGCTGGCACGTCCAGCCGGCGCCGGTCCGCGGGGAAGACGGCCGCCATCCGCAGCGTGTCGCCATCGAGGAAGCGGGTCGCCGGATGCTCCTCGGGCAGCCTCAGCTCGGGAGCGGTGCCGCCCGGCGCCGCCAACACGAACCCCCAGTCGCCGAAAGACGGCACATCGACGTGGTACGGAGTGGTCGCGAACCCGGCCGCCCGCACGGACGCCTCGATCGACCAGAACGACCGGGGGGCGAAGTACGGCGAGCCGGACTGCACCACCAGCCGGCCCTCGTCGCCCAGCACCGACCGGATCAGCTCGTAGAACTCGACGGTGTAGAGCTTGGCGGTGGCCGTCTCGTCCGGGTCCGGCAGGTCGGCCACGACCGCGTCGAACCGCTCGGCGGCGGTGCGCAGCCAGCCGAACGCGTCCGCGTTCACCACCCGGACCCGGGGATCGTCGAAGGCGTGCGCGTTGAGCTGTCGCAACTGCGGCTCCCGGCGGGCCAACGCCACCACCGCCGGATCCAGGTCGACCACGGTGACCCGCCGTACGTCGGGGTAACGCAGCAGTTCCCGCACGGCCAGCCCGTCACCGGCCCCCAGAACCAGCACCGACGAGCGGGCACCGGCGAGCGCCGGGTGGACCAGCGCCTCGTGGTAGCGGTACTCGTCGACGGAACTGAACTGCAGGTCGCCGTTGAGGAACAGCCGCAGGTCGGTGCCGGGCCGGCCGGCCACCGACGCCGACCGGGTCAACACGATCTCCTGGTAACGGCTGCGTTCCGCGTACACCACCGGGTCCCGGTAGAGCTGCTGCCGCGAGGTCACCTCGAAGTCGTGTGCCATGGCGTACGCGTACCCGAGACAGAGCGCCACCACGGCGGACCCGGCGGTGAGCACGATCCGGGACCGCCGGCCGAGGTCCTTCCGGAAAACGGTGAAGACCAGGACCACCCCGGCGAGCGCGTTCACCGCCCCCACCACCAGGGCACCCCTGAGCTGACCGAACACCGGAATCAGCAGGAACGGGAAGGCCAACCCGCCGAGCAGCGCGCCCACGTAGTCGGCGGCGAACAGGTCAGCCACCGCGCTGCCGGCGGCCTGTTCCCTGATCCGTTGCAAAAGCACCATCAGCAGCGGGATCTCCGCACCGATCAACAGGCCGAGCACGAAGGCGGTCACCACCAGCGCCGGTGCGTACAGGTTGAGCCAGGCGAACGCGGCGTAGAGCAGCAGCACCGACAACCCGCCGAGCAGCGCGAGGACCAACTCGACGGCGGCGAACGCGGCGGCCGCGCGGGACTGCAACGGCTTGGCGGCCAACGCCCCGAGGCCCATCGCGAAAACCATCACGCCCAGCACGATCGACGCCTGCCCGACCGTGTCACCGATCAGGTAGCTGCCGAGCGCCACCAGCGCCAGTTCGTACACCAGGCCGCAGGCGGCGCAGACGAAGACCGCGAGCAGGACACCCGCGCGGGCCAGTCGCCAGCGCGGGTGGGTCGGCGTCGCGACGCTCACCCGCCATCCCCGGTACGTCGGCCGGTCCGGGGGCCGGGGGCGAAGTCCTTCGCGGTCCGCTGCTGCCGTCGCTGCCGGGCCGCGAGCCGGCGCTGCGCCTCGGCGTCCCGGTTGTGCTCCTTGCGCCGCTGAACCAGCCCGATAGCCACCAGCAGTCCGGTCACCAGCAGCAGACCGAGCGCTCCGGCGAAGTAACCCCAGCGGTCCCGCCACATGTCGCTGCCCGCGTCGGCCAGCGGGGTCACCGCGGCGGCCGGTTCGGCGGTGATCACCGGCGCCGGGCTGGCCAGTTCCCGCTCGACCGCCAGCAGCGGGAGGATGGTGGCGGCCCGGCAGATCGCCCAGCCCGGATCGTCCACGAACGCCTTCTCGTCGAGGCCGAACCGCCCCAGGTCGGCCTCCATGCCGAAGGCGTCCAGGCCGGCGGAGGACTCGACCGACAGGCTCGCGTAGTCCTCGCTCTCACTGCTCTCCGAGGTATAGACGACCGTGCCGGCGACCTCGATCCAGCGTGGGCAGCGCTGCGGGTCGCTGTCCACCGGCACCCCGTCGCCCAGGTTCGACCCGACGCTCACCTCCCGGTCCCGGTACCGGTCGGCGAGCCGCCAGCCGAAGCAGATGTTTTGGCTCTGTGCCGAGCGGTCCAGCACCGCGACGGTGTCGGTCCGTTCGGGCAGGGTCGGCGGCGGCACCGGTTCGGCCCTCGCCGGACCGGCGAAGCCGAACACGGCGGTCGCCGTGCCCACCATGACGAGGGCGGCCCGGCCGGCCACGTACGACCCGCGCATCAGCTGATGGCGGCCGCGATGACCGCGCCGGTGGCGAGGTGCACCGTGGCGGAGACCCAGACCGCCGGATGCGGCTGCGGATCCACCAGGATCTCCCCGAGCTTGCCCGGCGTGGCCACGTCCAGCAGCAGGAACGCCCCAGCCATGATCACCAGGCCGAGTACGCCGTACGCCGCGCTGCCAATGATCCCGCGGGCGAAGTCGTCCTCGCTCGCCATGATCGAGGCGACCACGATGATGCCGACGCTGGCCAGGTTGGAGGCGAGTAGCACAGCGGCGTTGCGGTTCCGGTCGACCCAGATCAGCTCGTTGAGCCGGCCCGGCGTAGCCAGGTCGACAAGGACGTACCCGATCCCCATGAGCACCACCCCGACGGCGCCGTAGGCCAGGGTGATCATCAGGTCGGTGACGAGGTTCGGCACGGTGTCTCCAGGGTGAGGAAGCGGCGGACTGACGGAAGCGGCGGACTGAGGGATACGGGGCCGGGCCTATTTGCCGGACCCGGGGCCACCGCCCCGGACGGAGCTACCCCGACCCCACCCCCAAGCGTTGCCCACGGTGGAGTGGTAACGCCGGTACGCGGTGGACGTCTTCTCCAGCAGGATCAGCGAGCCGGCCGCGAGCGGCAGGATCACCACGGAGTCGTCGTCGTAGCGCAGGTAGACGCCACTGCCGTCGACGTACTCGTCGGCCGGCCGCCAGGCGTCCGTGACCTCCTTCGCCACCTGGCTCGGCGGCCGGTTCGCGGTGTACGCGACGGCGTCCCGCCCGATGTCGCGCGCCGCCGCCCGGGTGTACCGGTCCTCGACGTAGCCACGGGGGGAGAAGTTGCCGTAGAAGATTCCGAAGGCCGCCACCAGCACACCGACCACGGCGAAGATCGTGCCGAGCAGGAACCACTTGCGAGGCGTCATGGGGTCACCACCGTCTCGGTCTGGACCAGTTCACCGGTCTGTGGGTACGCGTGCCAGGTCTGCCACCGCACGGCCCGCTCCCCATCGGGTCGGACCCGCAGGGCCGTGACCGCGTCCCGGTCGCCGGGAAAAACGCCTACCAGCGCGTGCGGGTCGTCGGTCAGCTCGTCGCGCAGCGTCGCCACCTGCTCGACGAAGGCCACCCGGTCGAGCCGGAGCACCCGGGAGGTGAACCGGTAGCGCCCGGCGTCGTCGTGCATCTCCCGGGGCAACCGGTCGGCGCCGGGGAGGCAGGCGACGGTCTCCGACCGGACGGCCGTACCGGAGATGTCGAGCACCACCTGATGCGAGGCGCCGAGCAGTCGCAGATGCACCGTGGCCAGGCCGGGCAGGGTGACCGTGAGCACGTGTAGCGCCGGCCGCTCCGGACCGTCGATGGCGAGGCTCAGGTCGGCGGCCGTGGTGTCGGCGTACGGGGTGTCTATGTCGACGAGCATCAGCGCTTCCCCTCGGGGGCCGACTGCGGATAAATCATGACCTCGGGACGGCGCAGCACCTCGCCGCGGGCCACTTCCCAGCTGCCGCTGTCGCCGTACGCCTCGAACGACAATCGGGCCCCGCCGGGCGCCTGGTAATCGTGGTACCGCACGGTGCCGGTCGGATTGAGTCCGGTTGTCCCGGTGGCGGTGTAGCGGGCTCGACCCGACTCGTCACTGGCGAACCGCCGGCCGTCGAAGTCGACAGTGGGCGCGCCCGGGGTGACGGTGGCGCCCGGTTCCGCGGTCCACAGCACCAGTTCCAGATCCGGGTCCTCCTCGACGGAGAGCCACCGCTTGACGCCCTGTACGTCGTCGAGCAGATGCTCGGCCCAGCCCCAGTCACCCTCGGTGAAGTGCAGCGAGCCGCGTACCCCGTAGGAGCTGCCACGGATCTCGACGATGTCCCCCGGGCGCAGCTTGCGGGGATCGCCCCGCATCGCGTCGGCGTCGTCGTCCGGCTGCCGGAACGGGTCGGCCGGGGCGGATGGCGCGGTGCTCTGCCGCCGCGCCCGGCGCCACATGATCACAGCAACCGCCAGTCCGGCCACGGCGACCAGGCACCCCAAGCCGGTCACCAGGTAAGTCAGCGTCCCGTTCACCACACCGCCCCCATCGACTTCGCGTCGGGCGAGACGGTAACAACCCCGTGCACATCTGCAAATGCCGGCGTTGTTGAGTATTCAGTCAGTCACGCAGTGGTGGTCCAGGGCGCATGCGCTCGGCCGCGTAATCGCCCAGACTTGTTTTTCCCATGACACAACCGGTGAACGTGGTGAACTCGGACCGGTCGTCGAGCAGCGACCGCCACGCGGCGCCGGCCGCGGCCGGGTCGAAGCGGTCGAGCAACGTGACGGCGTACGCCCGACCGGCCGCCGATCCGTTCTCGATCAGCTCCATCAGCCGCGGCCGCAGTTCCTCGGCCCGCGCCGGCAGGGCCTGCTCCACCAGCCGGTACGCCTCGGTCACCGGCAGCACCTGGCCGGCGAATCCGACTCCACCGAAGGCGAGCGTGTCGGCGCCGGCCAACTCCCGCAACGCCGCGTCGATCCCGGACCAGTCACCTCTCCCACCCATATCTCCATCCTCCCCCACCCCGTCGATCCCCCCACCCTGTCGATCCCCCCACCGTGTTGATCAAGAGGTTTGCGTCAGTGATCACGGCTTTCTCCGACGCAAACCTCTTGATCAACCCGGCGAGTGCGAGTGCGAGTGCGAGTGCGAGTGCGAGTGCGGGGGTGGGGGTGGGGGTGGGGGTGGGGGTCAGGTTTGGGTGATGGTCAGGGCGTCCTTGGTGTCGGCGAGATCGACCCGGACCGTGTCGCCGTCGCGCACGTCGCCGGACAGCAGCGCCTTGGCGAGCTGGTCGCCGATCGCCGACTGCACCAGACGGCGCAGCGGGCGGGCACCGTAGATCGGGTCGTACCCGTGCTCGGCCAACCAGGCCCGCGCGGCGTCGGACACGTCGAGCACCAGCCGGCGGTCCGCCAACCGCCGTCCCAACCGGTCGAGCTGGATGTCCACGATGGACCGCAACTGTTCGCTGCCGAGACCGGCGAAGACCACGATGTCGTCCAGCCGGTTGAGGAACTCCGGCTTGAAGTGCGAGCGGACCACCGCCAGCACCGCCTCCCGGCGCTGCTCCTCGCCCAGCGTCAGATCGCTGACCACCGACGACCCCAGGTTGGAGGTGAGGATCAGGATCGCGTTGCGGAAGTCCACCGTGCGCCCCTGCCCGTCGGTCAGCCGACCGTCGTCGAGCACCTGGAGCAACACGTCGAACACGTCCGGGTGCGCCTTCTCCACCTCGTCCAGCAGCACCACCGAGTACGGCCGGCGGCGCACCGACTCGGTGAGCTGGCCACCCTCCTCGTACCCGACGTAGCCGGGCGGGGCGCCGACAAGTCGAGCCACCGAGTGCTTCTCGCCGTACTCGCTCATGTCGATCCGGACCATCGCCCGCTCGTCGTCGAAGAGGAACTCGGCGAGCGCCTTGGCCAACTCGGTCTTGCCGACCCCGGTCGGGCCGAGGAACAGGAAGCCGCCGGTGGGTCGGTCCGGGTCAGCGACGCCGGCGCGGGCCCGCCGGACGGCGTCCGAGACCGCGGCCACCGCCTCGGCCTGGCCGACCACCCGCTCGCCGAGCGACGCCTCCATCCGCAGCAGCTTGGCGGTCTCGCCCTCCATCAGCCGACCGGCCGGAATGCCGGTCCAGGAGGCGACCACGGCGGCGATGTCGTCGGCGCTGACCTCCTCCTTGAGCATGGCCCCATCGGCCTGCAACCGGGCCAGTTCCTCCTCGGCCCGGGCCAGCCCGGTGCGCAGCTCCGGAATCCGGCCGTAGCGCAGCTCGGCGGCGCGTTCCAACTCGCCGTCCCGCTCCGCGCGTTCGGCCTCACCGCCGAGGCGCTCCAACTCCTCCTTGGCCGTGGAGATCTTGGTGATGTGCTCCTTCTCCAGCTTCCATCGCTCGCTCAGCGCGGTGAGCTGCTCCCGCTTGTCGGCCAGTTCCTTGCCCAGCCGTACCAGCCGCTGGGCAGAGGCCTCGTCCGACTCCTTGGCCAGCGCCATCTCCTCGATCTCCAGCCGGCGCACGGCCCGCTCGATCTCGTCCACCTCCACCGGCCGCGAGTCGATCTCCATGCGCAGCCGGGAGGCGGACTCGTCCACGAGGTCGATCGCCTTGTCCGGCAGGAAGCGGTCGGTGATGTACCGGTCGGACAGCGCGGCGGCGGCGACGAGGGCGGCGTCGGTGATCCGTACGCCGTGGTGCACCTCGTAGCGCTCCTTGAGCCCGCGCAGGATGCCGATGGTGTCCTCGATTGTCGGCTCGCCCACCAGCACCGGCTGGAACCGCCGCTCCAGGGCCGGGTCCTTCTCGATGCGCTCGCGGTACTCGTCGAGCGTGGTGGCGCCCACCATGCGCAGCTCGCCCCGGGCGAGCATCGGCTTGAGCATGTTGCCGGCGTCCATCGAGCCCTCGCCCTTGCCGGCGCCGACGAGCGTGTGCAGTTCGTCGAGGAAGGTGATGACCTGCCCGTCGGAGTTCTTGATCTCTTCGAGCACGGACTTGAGCCGCTCCTCGAACTGGCCGCGGTAGGACGCGCCGGCGACCATCGCCGCTAGGTCGAGTGACACCAACTTCTTGTCCCGCAGCGACTCGGGTACGTCCCCGGCCACGATCCGCTGGGCCAGGCCCTCGACGATGGCGGTCTTGCCCACGCCGGGCTCGCCGATCAGGACCGGGTTGTTCTTGGTACGCCGGGACAGCACCTGGATCACCCGGCGGATCTCGGAATCCCGACCGATCACCGGATCGATCTTGCCGTCCCGGGCCTGTTCGGTGAGGTCGACGCCGTACTTGGCGAGGGCCTGATAGGTCTGCTCCGGGTCGGCGTTTGTCACCCGCCGGTCCCCGCCGCGGACCGTGGGGAACGCGGCGACCAGGTTCTCCTCGGTGGCGCCGGCGTCCTTGAGCGCGCCGGCGACCATGCCACCCACCCGGGCCAGGCCGGCCAGCAGGTGCTCGGTCGATGTGTACTCGTCGCCGAGGGGGCGGGCGATCTGCTCGGCCGCTCCGATCGCGTTGACGAACTCGCGGGACAGGCTGGGCTCGGCGATGCTGGAGCCGCGGGCGGCGGGCAGCGTCTCGACGGCCCGTGCGGCGGCGCGGCGGACGTCTGCCGGGTTGGCCCCGACCGCCCGAAGCAGCGCACCGGCGGTTGAACCGCCGGTGTCGAGCAGCGATAGCAGCAGGTGCCACGGCTCGACGGTGGCGTGGCCCCGCTGGGTGGCGATGGCGACCGCGCCGGTGATGACTTCCCGGCTCTTGGTGGTCAGACGTTCGGCGTTCATGGCTCCCCCGGGGTAGCGCGGTGGTCTCCGTTGGGAACGACACAACCAGAGTTGAGTCTATTCCGCTCAAGTCTAGCGTTGTGACCCAGATCACGGCGATTGATGACCACCAGCCAGCCTTCGCCCGCCGGGCCGGGCAAGCCATGTCGAGAAGAGCCGCCCGGTTCCGTCCACCTGCTGACCGCGCCGCGCGGGCGCGTCAGCCGACAGGGGGATGAGAACATGAACCGCCAAGCCGTCACCGAGGCGCTGACCAGGCCGATTTCACGGGAGCTACTGGGGTCCTCGATCCCCGCACGGCTAGCCTATGTCGGCGTCGACGGTGCGCCTCGGGCGATCCCGATCGGGTTCTGGTGGACCGGGGAGCAGGTCGTCATGGCCACCGTGCCGAAGGCGCCGAAGGTACGGGCACTGCGGCGGAACCCGAGGGTGGCCCTCACCATCGACACCCAGGACGCGTGGCCGCCACGAGTCCTGCTGATCCGTGGCGCGGCCCGGGTCGAGCTGGTTGACGGGGTGCCGGATTCCTACGTCGAAGCTTCCCGAAAGGTAATTCCGGCCGCACATTTCGAGGGCTGGGAGCAAGGGGTGCGGACCCTGTACGACCGGATGGCCCTCATCACGATGGAGCCCGACTGGGCAAAGCTGCTGGACTTCGAGACCACCCTCCCCAAGGCCGTTGCGGAACTGGTGCAGACCCGCCGGAGCGCGGCCGTCTCCGACTGAGTTCCAACGACGCGTTGTGGAAGCGGGAGGAGGCAGATCAGCGGTTCGGGCCGGGCCGGTCGGTCACTGGAGGACCAGCTCCACCCTGGTCCACCGCCGGTTCGTCCCCGAACCCACCCCGATCCAGATGACCTTGTCGGGAGCGGTTTCTGGCAGTACGAGCACAGAGCCGTCATCGAGCACGCGGATGTCACCGCGCGGTGGCCAGTCCAACAGTCGATACCCGCCGTGCCCGGCGGCCCCCCAGCCGTACGGTCCGATCACCAGCACCCAGCCGCCGCCGATAGCCCTGGCCGTCAGCCCGGTGGGAGGTTGGCCGGACACCGACACCGGCTGCCAGCGCTCCGCCTCGAACTGCCAGAGCGGCGGGAACGACTCCCGGTCCGCCGGTTCACCGACCAGCCAGACATCCGTCCCGTTCAGCTCGGGAGAGAGCCCTCCGAGCGGAGTTTCCGTGGCCGGAACCGGCGTGGTTCGCCAGCTCTGGCCACGGTCGGTGGAGACCGCCGCATGCGGTCGCCCGTCCCGCACCCCCGTCGCCACCAACCGGCCCTCGGCGTACCCCACTGATCGCAGGTCGGGCAGGTCCGGTTGGTCGGGCAGCGTCCTGGCCTGCTCGCCAGCCAACTCCACGACCCGCTTCCGGTCGTCGCCGTCGCAGCAGACCTGGAACCGTCCGCCGATCACCGACCGGGCCGCCGGTGATTCCGCGCCCTGCGGCAACCGGACGAAGCTCTGCCCCCGGTCGGTGGAGAGATACCACCCGTGCGGTTCGAGCTGGACCAGCAGCCGGCCGTTGCGGACGTGCAGGTCGAGGCTCACGGCCGTCGGCTGCGGCAATCGCCGCTCCTGCCAGCTACGTCCTCCGTTGTCGGTAACCAGGAGGACCGCAGGACACCGCGACGGCGGCGGACTGGGCGCCACGTTGAATCCCGGCAGGCAACTGCCGGCCAACGCATAGCCGACGCCCGCGTCGGCGAATCGCACATCGAACCTCGGATAGCTGGCGGGCACCGGCACGCCCACCCGATAGACCCGGTAGGCGTCGACCGGGCCGGACGTTGACGTGGTCGCGACCGGACCCGGCGAACGGCGGATGTCACCGACGGTGCACCCACTCAGCACGACGGCGAGCACCACGGCCCCCGCCCAGGCAAACCTCCGCACAGTCCCATCGTCCTCGGTTACGGGGGTCGGGACTATGCCGGTTGGAGCACGATCCGGATCCAGGAACGATCGGCCGCCCGTCCGACGCCGAGCAACGGGTCGCCCTCGTGCTCCTCGGCCAGCAATGTTCCGTCCACAAGCGAGTGGAACATCCGATTGACGATGGGCCAGTCGACGACCGTGTAGCGGCCGTCGCTCACCACACCCGCCGAACTCCGTCCACCGACGGCCACCGTGCCGGCACCGATGGGCACCAGGATGTCCGCCTGCTCGGGTAGCCCGTCCGCCGCGACGGGAACCCACGGCGTGGTGCCCTCGGCTCTCGCCGGATGCCGCCACAGCGCCGGAGGTCGGCCGGTGGCCGGGCGCACCATGAACCAGGCGTCGCCGTCCGGTGCGATCTCCACGGCCATGCCGGCTGGATCGCCATCCGGCATGGCCGGCACCGATGGCGTCGTCCAGGTTCGGCCGAGGTCGGTGGAGAGCGCCACTACCGGGCGGCCGGCCCGCGTACCGGAAACCCACAACCGTTCGTCCCGGTAAGCCAGCGAGGTGGGTTCGGGCACCGGCGGCACCGGCAATGGTCGCGCCCGACCGCCACGCCAGTCCACGATCTGGTTCCACTGCTCATTGAACTGGAACCGGCTCAGGTTCTCCTGGAAGGCCCCCGGGGGTTCCGCGCCGCCGTCCGCCCGGGTGAAGGCATGGCCGCCGTCCGTGGAGCGGTACCAGTACGGCGCCGCGCGCAGCAGCAGCGTGCCATCCCTGGTCACGATCATCTGCTGCTCCGCCGCTTCCGAGCGGGGATGCCGTAGCCGCTGCCAGGAGCGGCCACCATCGGTGGTCGCCAGCAGGACCGCGGCGCAGGTCGGCGTCGTGCCGGACGACGCGGTGTCGGTGCCGCACCGGGTGAACAACGCGTAACCGCGGTTGGCGTCGACGAAATCGACCCTCTCCTGGTTGAAGTCGGTGGTCACCGGCACATCCGCCGCCCGGATCTCGACGACCGGAGACGTGGGGGCGGAATTCGACGGGCCGGGTGGCGGCGATCCGCCATCGGGCGGGCGACGGACGTTCCCGATGGAGCAGCCGCCAGCGGCGATCAGGACCATCGCGAGCACACCGGTGATCCGGTTACGCATGGCACGACGCATGACCATCATGGTCGCTTATCGCGGACGCCGTATCGCGGGCGCCGTGCGGCACCCCAGGACCGCCCAGGTACGTTGAGCGGGTGCGAGTACGTGTGGAACAGACGGCGCTGCCCGGGATCGGCGTACGTCACGACCTGATCACCGGCTCCGGTCGCCGACTCGGTGTGGTGACGCACCGGAACGGTCGGCGGGATCTGGTCCTCTACGACGTCGACGACCCCGACGCCTGTCTCGCGGACATCCCGTTGACGGACGACGAGTCCGAGGCTCTCGCCGACATCCTGGGTGCGTCACTGATGCTCGGGCAACTCTCCGGGCTACGGGAGCAGGCGGCCGGCCTGCTCACCGAGCAGATCGCCATCCCGGCGGGTTCCAGGTACGTGGGCCGCAGACTCGGCGACACCCGGGTCCGGACCCGCACCGGCGCCTCCATCGTCGCGGTGCTGCGGGAGGGGCAGGTCATCGCGTCACCCGACCCGTCGTTCCGGTTCGCGGCCAACGACGTGGTGGTCGTGGTGGGCACCCGGAACGGTCTCGACGGAGCAACCGCGGTCCTCGCCGGCGAAGACCCGGACGGCTGAGCCCGGATGCACCACGAGATCACCGTCCTCCTCGTCGAGGTGGGCGCGCTGCTGCTCGGTCTCGGTCTGCTCGGCCGGCTCGGCCGCCGGTTCGGCCTCTCGCCCATCCCGCTCTACCTGCTCGCCGGGCTCGCCTTCGGGCACGGCGGCCTGCTGCCGATGAGCGCCAGCGAGGATTTCTTCGCCACCGGTGCCGAGATCGGCGTCATCCTGCTGCTGGTCATGCTCGGCCTGGAGTATTCGGCGAGCGAGCTTGTCACCAACCTCCGGTCGGCCGCCCCGGCCGGCCTGATCGACGCACTGCTCAACGCGCTTCCGGGCGCAGCGTTCGCGCTGCTGTTGGGCTGGGGACCGGTGGCCGCCCTGGTGCTGGCGGGGATCACCTGGGTCTCATCCTCCGGTGTGATCGCCAAGGTGCTGGCCGACCTCGGCCGGTTGGGTAACCGGGAAACTCCGGTGATCCTGTCGGTGCTTGTCATCGAGGACCTGGCGATGGCCCTCTACCTGCCCCTGGTCACCGCGGTACTGCTGGGCAGCGGGCTGCTCGGTGGCGGGCTGGCGCTTGCCGGAGCCGTCGCGACCGTGGTGGTCGTGCTGGTGGTGGCCATCCGGTACGGGCAGGTGATCTCCAAGATGTTCTCCCCGAAGGACCCGGAGGCACTGCTGCTCGGGGTGCTGGGGTTGACGCTGCTGGTGGCCGGCATCGCGGCGGAGTTGAAGGTGTCGGCGGCGGTGGGCGCGTTCCTGGTCGGCATCGCCCTGTCCGGCCCGGTCGCGCACAACGCCACCGAACTGCTGTCACCGCTGCGCGACCTGTTCGCGGCCGTCTTCTTCGTCTTCTTCGGGCTGGCCACCAACCCGGCCGACATCCCGCCGGTGCTTCTGCCGGCGCTCGGCCTGGCGGTGGTCACCATGGCGACCAAGGTGGTCACCGGATACCTGGCTGCCAGGCGGGCCGGCATCGCCCTGCCGGGCCGGCTGCGTACCGGCCTGGGGTTGATGCCCCGAGGCGAATTCTCCATCGTCATCGCCGGCCTGGCGGTCACCTCGTCGGCCGTGGAACCACAACTCGCGCCGCTGGCCACCGCGTACGTGTTGATCACTGTGGTGACCGGTCCGCTGCTGGCCCGGGTGCCGGACACGGCGTGGGCGAAGGGGTGGCTGCGCCGCCGGGCCATGGCGCGGCGACGCGAGCCGGTGGCCGTCGGAGACTGACACCTGCCCCGCCGATTGTGTGCTTGCGGTTGCGTTCTACAGACTTTGTCAGCTTTTGTCCGAGCCTGCAGCACGAGGTCGCGGGGGGACAGGGGCGGCCGTCCGGCGTAACGGGTTGATGACATGGCCGGTTCGGGCACTATCGTGGTCCGCCGGCCACGCGTTACGGTTCGGCACGAGAGCCAGTGAAAGGTGGCGCCCGTCCGGCGCCCGCCGCGGTAGCGGATGAAGGGTCGACCCCCGGGGTGAGCGTGCAGCAGCCGGCGTTCAACGGTTTCGGAAACCCCGTGGATCCCACTCCAGCGGAGCTGCGTGCCTGGGCCTACCAGCCGGACTCCGTTCCGCTGCGTTCGATGCCCCCGGACTGGGACCTGCTGGTCGCCGGGGACCACCTCGTCATGACCCTGTTCGACCTGGCGATGGACGAGAATTGTCCGGCCCGCCGGTTCGCCCTGCACTGCCTCTACATCTACGCCTCGGACGGGATCCAGACGAAGTTCCGCGCCCACCCGCGACGCCGGTTGCGCAAGTTGATGGACCACGCCGAGCTACGCGGAGACGATCTGATGCGGGCCTGGGCGCACAACTGCCGGATGTTGTTGGCCCAGCCGAAGCTGTTCGACTACCACGACTGGTGCGAAGGCGGCCTGGTCCGCACCGGCCGGCGGCTGGGCACCTGAGCCGCTCGATGACGGGCCGGGAGCCCCCGTGGATCCCGGCCCGCGCCATCGCCAGCACCGGCGTCAACCCCCGGCGCGTCGGCCCTTCCGGTGGCGCACCTGCTCACGTGCCTGATCCTGACCGTGATCGACCTGGTCGAGGTAGCGGCCCTCGGTGAGCTCCGCCTCGTCGTCGCCGTCAGCGGTCTGTCCCGCTGCGGCGTCGGGCGCGAGCTTCTCCCGGACCTTGTCGGTCATCTTCTGGAACGGATCGGCCACGACAGCGCCCCCTTTGGTCCGGATTGAGAAATTCGAACCAGGAGTCAGATTAGCCGAGCGTGCCCGCCCCCGCGGCGAATTCGTGCGGAGGGAAGCAGTGGAGGATCAGCCCTCGCGGGTCGACCGGTTCGGCCGCCACACCACCAGAGCGGTGGACGGCCGGCGCCGGGGGACCAGATCCCCCCGCGGGAACGGCCCGGCCGCCTCCATGCGGGCAACCCGGTCGTACGCGGCCGCCAGTTCCTCCTGGGTCTGGGCGAGCCGCCGCCGCAGCTCGTCCACCACCTGCTCCAGCTCGATGATGCGCTTGATACCGGCCAGGTTGACCCCGTCCTCCTGGCTCAGCCGCTGGACCTCGCGGAGCAGTGCGACGTCACGCGCGCTGTACCGGCGCCCTCCGCCAGCGGTGCGGCCCGGCTGCACGAGACCCAGCCGGTCGTACTGGCGCAGGGTCTGCGGATGCATCCCGGCCATCCGGGCCGCCACCGAGATCATCAACACCTTGGCATCGGACGCCGCGGCAACCGAAATGACGAACTCCTCAGCCATCCTGATCACCTCCGGTCGACGGCCGCATCAACTGACTCGACGCACCCGGGCGTCGAGATGTTCCCGTCCGGCCCCCGGCGTCTGGGCGGCGAACGTCTCCAGCGCGGCTCGCGCCTCGCCGGACACCTGCTCGGGGACCACGACTTCGACGGTGACCAGCAGGTCACCGGTCTGGCCCGTACGCCGGACCACACCCTTGCCCCGGGCCCGCAGGGTGCGTCCGCTCGGCGTGCCCGGAGGCACCCGCAGCGTGACCGCGCCATCCATCGTGGGCACTCGCAGGTCGGTGCCGAGCACCGCCTCGGCGAAGGTGATCGGCACGGTCAACGTCAGGTCGTCACCGCTGCGCCCGAACAGCTCGTCGGGGCGCACCCGGACCAGCACGAACAGGTCCCCGGCCGGACCGCCCCGCTCGCCGGGCTCCCCGTGCCCGGTCAGCCGGATGCGCTGGCCGTCGGCGACCCCGGCGGGGAACCGGACGGTGATCGTCCGGTTCTTGGTGACGCCGCCGGTGCCGCGGCACTCCGGGCACTTCTCGTCGACGACGGTCCCGACGCCCTGGCACTCCCGGCAGGGTTCGGAGAAGCTGAACGAGCCCTGGTTGCGGGTCGTCACTCCGGCTCCATGGCATGTCGAACAGGTGCGCGGGGTGGTGCCCGGCTTGGCCCCGTTGCCGTGGCACACGTCGCAGACCCCGGGCGCGCGCAGGGTGAGCGGCAGCGTGACCCCACGGACGGCGTCCTCGAAGTCCAGCGACACCTCCGCCTCGACGTCCCGGCCCCGAGCCGGACCCCGAGGCCGGGCCGCCGCCCCGCCGGAGAACATCGATCCGAACAGGTCGGAGAAACCGCCACCGCTGGTGAACCGGCGATCTCCCGCTCCCGCGCGGCCGGTCGTGCCGAACAGGTCAGAGACGTCGAACGGAAATCCCGCTTCGCCTCCTGCCCGGGCGTTACGACGGAACGCGCCCGACCCGAACAGGGAGCGCATCTCGTCGTACTCGCGGCGTTTCTGCTCGTCGGCCAGGACGGAGTATGCCTCGGACACCGACTTGAACCGGGTCTCGGCCTCGGCGTTGCCCGGGTTGCGGTCCGGGTGCAGTTCCCGCGCCAGCTTGCGGTACGCCTTCTTGATGTCGTCGGCGGAGGCGGTCTTCTCGACCCCCAGCTCGGCGTAGAAGTCCTTTTCCAGCCAGTCCTTCGAACTCACCTGTCCACCCCCTTCCTCGTCCCGGAGTCCGCCCGGCGGGTCCGTGCGACCGGCTCCGGCCGCACGGACCCGCCGGGATCCGCCGCTATTCGGGTTCCGCCACCGCGACCAGCGCCGGCCGGAGCAGCCGCTCGCCGAGCAGGTAACCCCGACGCATCACGTCGACACAGGTCGGCTCGGACACGTCGGCGGACGTCTGGTGCGCCACCGCTTCGTGCCGGGTCGGGTCGAAGGGGTCACCCTTCTCACCGAACGCCGTGAGCCCGAACTTCGTCAACGCGCCGGTGAGTTGCTCGGCCACCGTGCCGAACGGTCCGACCAGGTCGCCGTGTTCGCGGGCCCGGTCCAGGTCGTCCAGGGTCGGCAGCAATGCGGCGAGCACCGTGCCGGTGGTCTGCTCGGCCACCAGTCCTCGGTCCCGCTCCACCCGCTTGCGGTAGTTGGCGTACTCGGCCGTCAGCCGCTGCAGGTCCCGCGTCCGCTCGTCCAGGTCGGCCCGGAGTGCGGTCAGCTCCGCCCCGAAGGCGCCCGGCCCGGCCGCGACCTCGTCGGTCGGCTCCGCGGGCGCGTCCACCACCGGCTGTTCGCCGCCGGCGGCCGCCGCGGCGGCGGCCTCCGCCGCCTCCGCCAGGTCGGCCGAGTCGTCGGCGAGTTCGGACTCGGTGCTGCGCTTCGCCCGTCCTCCCGTGTCCCGGTCGTCGCCGGCGGGCTCGGCCTCGCCGGACGAGCCGGAGCTGGACTCGTCGGATCCCGCCGGGCCGGCGGGATCGCCAGCGACCGTCGGTTGCCCGCCGGATCCGTCGACGTCACCGGCCGACTCCGCCGTTCCGGTGCCGTCACCGTCCTGGTTGATCTTGCGGTTGTCCCGGATGACGACCCGCTCGCCGGCCGGATCGCTCCGGCCGGCGTCCGCGGCGCCACCCGGCGCCGCGCCGGCATCCCCGGTGTCGGCGGCTCGTGGCTTGTCCGTCATGGGTTCATACCTTTCGTTGCTGGGCTCGGACGATGGGACGGCAGGTCACTTCTTGTCGTCCTCGTCGACGATCTCCGCGTCGACGACGTCGTCCCCGCCGGCCTTGCCCGCGCCACCCGCACCGGCACTGCCGCCGGCACCGGCACCGGCGGCACCGGCGGCGCCCGCCCCACCGGCACCGGCAGCGCCCGCGTCGCCGCCCTGCTGAGCCTGCTCGTTCTGCTGGGCGTAGAGCAGCGACCCAGCCTGCTGCGAGGCCTGGGCAAGCTTCTCGTGCGCCGCCTTGATCTTCTCGAGGTCACTGCCGCCGAGCGCGCCGCGCAGGTCACCGAGCGCCTCGTTGATCTGGTCACGACTTTCCGCGGGCAGCTTGTCGCCGCTCTCGGCCAGGAACTTCTCGGTCTGCCACTGGAGAGCCTCGGCCACGTTGCGGGTCTCGGCCTCGTCGCGGCGACGCTTGTCCTCCTCCGCGTGCTCCTCGGCGTCGCGGCGCATCCGCTCGATGTCATCCTTCGGCAGCGACGAGCCGCCGGTGATGGTCATCGACTGCTCCTTGCCGGTGCCGAGGTCCTTGGCGTTGACGTGCACGATGCCGTTGGCGTCGATGTCGAACGTGACCTCGATCTGCGGCACGTTGCGCGGTGCCGGCGGCAGGCCGGTCAGCTCGAAGGTGCCCAGCTTCTTGTTGTAGGCGGCGATGTCCCGCTCGCCCTGGAAGACCTGGATGAGCACCGACGGCTGGTTGTCGTCGGCCGTGGTGAAGACCTCGGAGCGCTTCGTGGGGATGGTGGTGTTGCGCTCGATCAGCTTGGTGAAGATGCCGCCCTTGGTCTCGATGCCCAGGCTCAGCGGGGTCACGTCCAGCAGCAGGACGTCCTTCACCTCGCCCTTGAGCACGCCGGCCTGCAGCGCGGCGCCGACCGCCACCACCTCGTCCGGGTTGACGCCCTTGTTGGGCTCCTTGCCGGTGAGCTGCTTGACCAGGTCGGTCACGGCCGGCATCCGGGTGGACCCGCCGACCAGGATCACGTGGTCGACGTCGGCCAACTTGATCCCGGCGTCCTTGATGGCCTGCTCGAACGGGCCCTTGCAGCGGTCCAGGAGATCCTGCGTCATGCGCTGGAACTCGGACCGGCTCAGCGTCACGTCGAGGTGGAGCGGGCCGGCCTGACCAGCCGTGATGTACGGCAGGTTGATGTTCGTGGTGGTCGCCGCGGACAGTTCGATCTTGGCCTTCTCGGCGGCCTCGCGCAGTCGCTGCATGGCCATCTTGTCCTGGGCGAGGTCGATGCCCTGCTCGCCGCGGAACGTCTTCACCAGGTGGTCGATGACCCGCTGGTCCCAGTCGTCGCCACCCAGGTGGTTGTCACCACTTGTGGACTTGACCTCGATGACGCCCTCCGCCAGCTCCAGCAGGGAGACGTCGAAGGTGCCGCCACCCAGGTCGAAGACCAGGACGGTCTGCTCCTTGGAGCCCTTGTCCAGACCGTACGCCAGGGCCGCGGCGGTCGGCTCGTTGACGATCCGCAGCACGTTGAAGCCGGCGATCTCACCGGCCTCCTTGGTGGCCTGACGCTGGGCGTCGTTGAAGTACGCCGGCACGGTGATCACCGCGTCGGTGATCTGCTCGCCCAGATACGCCTCGGCGTCCCGCTTGAGCTTCATCAGGGTTCGCGCCGAGATCTCCTGCGGGGTGTACTTCTTGCCGTCGATGTCGACGGACCAGTTGGTGCCGACCTCCCGCTTGACCGACCGGATGGTCCGGTCCGGGTTGGTCACCGCCTGACGCTTGGCGACCTCACCGACGAGCACCTCGCCGTTGCGGGCGAACGCGACGATCGACGGAGTCGTCCGCGAGCCCTCGGCGTTCGCGATGACGGTGGGCTCACCGCCCTCAAGAACGCTGACGCAGGAGTTCGTCGTGCCGAGGTCGATACCGACCGCACGTGCCATGTTCGCTTCCTCGCTTCGTTACTGGAGCAGGTGTCGGGATCGCCGAGGCGATCCGCAGGTGAGCACACCCACCGCAAGTTGAGTGGACCGGACTCAATACTGCCACGATCACCAGGAACGTCAAGTCAGGGTTGAGTCACCTGTACGCAACTTGACCGGATGGGCGGATATTCCGGGTCGGGAGTGTGTCCGGTTGTCGGCATGGCGGGGATCGGGCACCCTTTACCCGTGACCACGCAGGGTGAGCCGGCCGGGGGCCCGAGTACGGCGCCCGCCTCCACCCAACCTTCTTCCCAGCGCTCCGGCGAGTCATCCGCCGACCGGCCAGGTGATCCATCCCACACCGCACCGGACGCCCCCGACCGGGACACGAGCGCCGACACCACCGGGTCACCGGACCCGGACGGAGGCGATCCCGCCGAACCGGACCTGCGGGCGGCCCTCGTCGGGCTTCGCTCCGCCGTCCGGGACACCGGCTTCCCGCTGGTGCTGCCCTCCACGGACGAGGCCGTCCGGACCGGCCGGACGCTCGTCGCCCAACTCGACGACTACCTGCTGCCCCGGCTCGCCCGGCTGGACGCCCCGCTGCTCGTGGTCGTCGGCGGATCGACCGGGGCCGGCAAGTCGACCCTGGTGAACAGCCTGGTGCAGGCGCGGGTGAGCGCCGCCGGCGTGCTCCGGCCGACCACCCGCGCACCGGTGCTGGTCTGCAACCCGGCGGACAGCGCCTGGTTCCGGCGGGGTGAACTGCTGCCCGGCCTGACTCGGACGAACGAGCCGGGCACCGACCCCAACACGCTGCAACTGGTCGCCGCGCCGGCCCTCACCCCCGGGCTCGCCTTCCTCGACGCGCCGGACATCGACTCCGTGGTGGCCGCCAACCGCGCCCTGGCCAACCAACTGCTCGCCGCCGCTGACCTGTGGTTGTTCGTGACCACCGCGGCCCGGTACGCCGACGCGGTTCCGTGGGGACTGCTGCGCACCGCCCGGGACCGGGGCACCGTGATCGCCCTGGTGCTGGATCGGGTGCCGCCGGAGGCGACCGACGAGGTCACCCAGCATCTCACCGAGATGCTGGCCGAGCACGACCTGGCCGCCGCGCCCCTGTTCGTGCTTCCGGAGACCATCGTCGACGGGCAGGGGCTCCTGCCCGAGCGGGCCACCGCCAACCTGCGCGCCTGGTTCGGCCGACTCGCCGCCGACGGACGCGCCCGCGCCGCGATCGTCCGGCAGACACTCGACGGTGCGCTGGCGGCCGTCCGACCCGCCATCGACCTGCTCGCCGCCGCCGCGGACGAGCAGGCGCAGGCCGCCAGGTCGCTCGACGAGCGGGTCGCCGGGGCGTACCGCAACGCCCGGCACACCGTCGAACAGGGCGTCCAGGACGGTCGGCTGCTCCGCGGCGAGGTGCTCGCCCGATGGCAGGAGTTCGTGGGCACCGGCGAGATGTTCCGCACCCTGGAGGCACGGATCGGCAGGATGCGGGACCGGGTGGTCGCGGCGATCACCGGCCGGCCGGCCCCGGGTCGACAGCTACAGGCCGCGATCGAGTCCCAGTTGGTCACGCTGCTGCACGGGGTGGCCGCCGACGCCGCGGAGACGGCGTACACAGGATGGCAGGCCCACCCGGCCGGTGCGGCGCTGCTCGAACCCGCGCTCGCCCGACCGGCACCGGACTTCACCACGCGCGCCGAGCGGCTGGTCCGCGACTGGCAGCGGGGGGTGCTCGACCTGGTTCGCGTCGAGGGAGGCGACCGGCGTTTCGTCGCGCGCACCGCCGCGTACGCGGTGAACGCCACCGGGCTCGCGGTGACCATCGCGGTCTTCGCCTCCACCGCATTCATCCCGACCGGTCTGGAGGTGGCGACCGGTGCCGGCACCACGGTGGCTGCCCAGGTCGTCCTCCAGGCGATTTTCGGGGACCAGGCGGTGCGTACGCTCGCCGCGAAGGCCCGGGAGGACCTGCTGAAACGGGTCGCGGAGTTGCTCGACGAGGAGGCCGCCCGGTATCGGGCGCGGACCGCCGCGGTCGGGGTGGGGAGCGAACCGGGCGAGCGCCTGCGGACCGCGGCGGAGGACGTGGAGTGGGCCCGACGACGAGCCCGGCTCACCGACGGCGCCCCGCTCAACCTACCGGGAGACACCCGGTGACAAACATCGCCGGCCGGGTCCGGGGGGTGCTGCGCGGCGATCGCCGGATAGACCCGGACGAGTTGCTCGCTCGGGTGGAGGCGGTTCGACGCTTCCTCACGGCGGTCGAGGGCCACCTGCCGGACGACCGGCTCGGTGCCGCCTACACGCTTGTGGAACGCGCTGGCGCGCGACTCGCGCTGTCCCGCGACCACACCGTGGTGGCGCTGGCCGGCGCGACCGGCAGTGGCAAGTCCAGCCTGTTCAACGCGGTGGCCCGGATCGACCTGTCGCCGGTCGGGGTCCGGCGGCCGACCACCGGCGTCACCCATGCCTGCGTGTGGGGACCACCGGAAGGTGCGATCAAGCTGCTGGACTGGATCGGCGTGCTCCCCCGGCACCGGTTCGTCCGGGAGAGCGCGCTGGACGGCGAGGACGAGGCCGCGATGCGCGGGCTGGTGCTGCTCGATCTGCCCGACTTCGACTCCGTGGAGCGGTCCCACCGGCGCGAGGTCGACCGCCTGCTGGGCCTCGTGGACCTGGTGATCTGGGTGGTCGATCCGCAGAAGTACGCCGACCGGGTGGTGCACGACACGTACCTTCGCGAGTTCCACCGGCACAAGGACGTGACGGTGGTGGTGCTCAACCAGATCGACCGGCTGCCACCGGCCGACGTGCCCCGGGTCGCCGCGGATCTGCGCCGGCTGCTGGACGGCGACGGGCTGCACGGGGTTCCGGTGCTGTCCACCGCCGCCGTGGTGGACGAGTCGTTGACCGAGCTTCGGGCGACGCTGGAGCGGACCGTCGCCGAACGGCAGGCGGCGCTGCGGCGGCTCGCCGGTGACGTGGAGACCGTGACCGCCTCGCTGACCGACCTGATGGGCCCGGCGCCCGCCGCGGACGACCTGGCCCGGACCAGTTTGCCGAGGCTGACCGACGCGCTCGCCGGGCAGGCCGGAGTGCCGGCCGTGGTTGCCGCCACCGAGCAGGCGTACCGGCATCGGGCCGCCACCACGACGGGGTGGCCGCTGGTCCGGGGATGGCGCCGGCTGCGACCGGACCCGCTGCGCCGGCTGCACCTGCCCGGTCCCGCCGATCCCGCCGACGAAGGTGCGGAGAGTCTCGTCGCGGCGACCTCGGTGCCCGATCCGACGGCTGCCCAGCGCTCCGCGGTGGGACTGGCCGTTCGGGAGGTGGCCGACCGGGCGGGTGGGGCCCTGCCGCCACCGTGGCCGGCCGCGGTCGCCACCGCCGCCCGGTCGCGGCTGACCGACCTGCCTGACGCGCTGGACCGGGCCGTGGTCAACACCGAGTTGGGCGTGCGCCGCAAGCCACTGTGGTGGCGGCTGGTCGGTGGCCTGCAGTGGCTGGTCACCCTCGCGGCCGCCGCCGGACTGGGCTGGCTGGTGGTCGGTTACGCGGTGCGTGCCCTCGGGCTGCCCCGGCTGGACTACCCCCTGGTCGGCGAACTGCCGCTGCCCACCCTGCTGCTGCTCGGCGGGCTGCTGGCCGGGCTGCTGCTCGCGGTGCTGGTCAAGCCGATGATCAAATGGGGGGCGCGGCGGGCCCGGCGGCGGGCCGACCGGCGGTTGCGGGCCGCGATCAGCGACGTGGCCCGGGAGTACGTGCTGGGTCCGGTCCGGGCGGTGGTCGGATCGTACGAGGAGGCCCGTGCCGCACTGGCGGAAGCGCGTCGAGGCTGAGCAGTCGCTCACGGCATATACCGGCGCGCTCCTGATGCTGTCCGACCGCACCCCGGCGTAGGGTCGAGGCATGCCCATGCCGCAGACCCCCTACGACGCGGTACTGCACGCCGCCCGCGACGTGACCAGGCTCGACTGCGCGCTGGACGCGGAGATGCTGGGGACGGCGCTGCTCGGCAGCGTCTACGCCCTCGCGGAGGAGGACCGCGGCGCCGCGGTCCGGGCCTTCGTGGGGGACTTCCTGGCCGCAACCAGCCGGCGGCGCAGCGCCGCCGCCACCACCATCCGGCATGTGTTCGCCACCCTGGTGCCGGAGGCTACCGGCGCCGCGACGGTGAAACCCGGAAGCCAGGCTCCGACGTGGTCCGACCAGGTCGGCCAGGTGCGGCTCACCGGCAGCTACTCCTACGGTGACGTGTACGGCGACCAGACGTCCTATCTGGCCACCTTCGCGTACGCCGACCGGGAGGCCGGCGGACCGGAGCATGCCGTGGTGGCGCTGGTCGACCACAACATCGGCATCACCAAGGACGTCTTTGTCGGGGGCCCGGCCGCGGGCATCCTCGACCAGGTCAGACAGATGTGCGCCGGTGACGAGCTGACCTGGTTCCGGCAGGAGGATCCGACCCGGCTGCGCGCCGAGGTCAGCCGGCACCTGGCCATCACCGACGACCTCGCCGAGCTGCCCGACGAAGGGTCGCTGGCCACCGACCGGGCACTCGTCGGCGCCCGTCTCGCGCTGCTGCCGGCGCCGCCGCTGGCGCCGGTGACGGAACCGGAGCAACTCAGCGCGGAGCAGCGCACGGCTCTGGTTCGGGAGTTCCTCGGCTCGCCGGAGGCGGCTCGGCACGGCCTGGACGCCGTGGACGGAAACGGTCTCGCCTCGTTGCACTTCTGTATCAGTCTGGTCCTCGACCACGCGGCCAGCTTCCCGGAGCCGGATCCGCTGCGGTGGAGTCCGGCCGTCGCTGGCCTCTTCCTGCTCGACTGGGTGCACCGGCGGGCTGTGCTGGACCTGGACGACGCGGCGATGCTTCCCCGGGTCGTCCGGTCTTGGGCGGCGTACGCGACCCGGCGGCGTGGCCTGCCCGAGGCCGCGGTGGACCAGACGAACGCCGCCGTCGAGGAGATGGTGCCGGAGTTCGTCCGGCTCTACACGACGGGTGAGCGGCGCAGCCCGGCCACGGCTGCCGTGGCGCAGCTGATGGCCGATGGCGTAGACCCGAACGACACCGACGCCCTCGAGGCGTGGATCGAGGAGAACCGGCAGCGCCTCGGCGAGGACCCCCTCTGACGATCCGACGCTCCACCACGGGGCGACGGCGGGCGACCGTCGGCGACCCGCTTCAGGACCGCGCAGGCGCCCCGGTCGGGCTCGGCGTAGGAGTCGGGCTCGGCGTGCCGGTCGGGCTCGGCGTAGGAGTCGGGCTCGGCGTGCCGGTCGGGCTCGGTGCCCCGGTCGGGCTCGGCGTGCCGGTCGGGCTCGGCGTAGGAGTCGGGCTCGGCGTGCCGGTCGGGCTCGGTGCCCCGGTCGGGCTCGGCGTGCCGGTCGGGCTC
>NZ_JBHTDD010000005.1:0-63041 GCF_042666615.1 Plantactinospora sp. GCM10030261 | reverse complement strand
CTCGGCGTGGCTGTGCTGTCCGGGGACTGTGGATTCGTGGGCGACGGCGTGCCGGTGGACGGCGGCGATGGCGAGGGCGACGGCGTGCCGGTCGGCGAGGGGGTGCCCGGTTCCGATCCGGGCGGCGACGGGATCGGCCGACCGGGCGGCGACGGCACACCCGGTGGCCGACCACCGGGTGTGTCCGGACCTCCCTTGCCATGACCGGACCGCCCGATTCCTCGTGGCCCTCGCGGCGGTTCGCGCCGGTCCTCGGTGCCGACCGTCCGGTCTCCCACGCCGTTGAGCGACGGGTCCTCGATGGGAGAGGCCGGCGGCAGCGGCACCACCACGACAGGGCCCTCCGAGGGAGGGTCGAACAGCGGCGGCAGGCCGTCCGGCGAGCCGGATCCGCCACGGTCCTGCACGGTGGCGGATCCGGTGCTGATCACAGCGACGATCGGCAACGACGCGGTGCCGGCCAGCAATGCCACGGTGAGCAGGTAGCGACGTGCCGGACCGGCGAGCCCGTCGGCTCGGTGGACGCCGGTGACCCGGCGGCCGGCGTACGCGTCGCCGCGGCCGGCGTACGGCCCGGGCCGGCCCGGCCGGTGGCGGGCGAACAGCGACGGCGCGCGGTGGTAGCCGGGATCGGGCACTGGTGGACTCCTCGCGGGCACGGTGCGGCCGGCCCACGGTGGGCACGGCGGAGGGCACCGGTATGTTTCGCCGGGCATGACGCCGACAACGAGATTGCCCTGGTGACGTTGAGTTGGCCAGCGTTACACAGCGTGTCAGGGTGCCGAGTTTGCGTGTCGGACGGCACGCGAACGCCCATATCACCGCAGGAGTGACGAAGTGCCCCGTCGCCGTCCGCCCGCGTCAGCGGTGGACAGCGGACCTGCCACGGTTGACGGAGACCGAACTGTGGGGCTGCTCACCTCCTCTGCGAGTATGGACCCCGACGGCAACGCGGCCGTACCTTCCGCGTACCAGGCGGAGGGCGGTTGCGGGGCCGGCGTCATGCGGGTCGGACCACTCCTGCGGATCCGGCTCCCGGCCGCGCGGCAACCCTCACCAGGGCTAGGCGTGGTCGCCACCCACACCGGCCCGGCGGCAGCCGGGCCGACGCACCTCAGCGCGATCGGGCCACCCCCGGTGCCGGCGCACAGACGACAGGGAGAGATGGATGGCGAAGGGCGACACCGGGGTCGCGGCCCGCGGCAAGCGGGCCACATCCCGATCGAAGCGACAGGCGACCGGGGATGGCGGCACCGATCTGGTGCAGCTGCTCACCCCCTCGGGCGAGCGCGTCGACAGCGTCACTGGCCAGGACGGCACGGTGTACCGCGTCGACTTCACCGACGACGAGTACCGCGGGCTGTACCGCGATCTCGTGCTGGTCCGCAAGCTCGACGCCGAGGCGACCGCCCTGCAGCGGCAGGGTGAGCTGGGCCTGTGGGCCAGCCTGCTCGGCCAGGAGGCGGCGCAGGTCGGCTCGGGCCGGGCCCTGCGACCGCAGGACATGGCCTTCCCGACCTACCGGGAGCACGGCGTGCTCTACTGCCGGGGCATCGACCCGATCATGCCGCTGGGCCTGTTCCGCGGGGTCGACCAGGGCGGCTGGGACCCGAACGAGTTCAAGTTCAACATGTACACGATCGTGATCGGCGCCCAGACGCTGCACGCCACCGGATACGCCATGGGCGTGACGATGGACGGCAAGACCGGCAGCGACGACGGTGAGGCGGTCATCGCGTACTTCGGCGACGGTGCCACCAGCCAGGGAGACGTCAACGAGGCGTTCGTCTGGGCCGGCGTGTTCAACGCGCCGCTGGTGTTCTTCTGCCAGAACAACCAGTACGCCATCTCGGAGCCGCTGGAGCGGCAGACCCGCATCCCGCTGTACCGGCGGGCCGCTGGCTTCGGCTTCCCCGGCGTCCGGGTGGACGGCAACGACGTGCTCGCGTCGTACGCCGTGACCCGGCACGCGCTGGACAACGCCCGGCTCGGCCAGGGACCCAGCCTGATCGAGGCGTACACGTACCGGATGGGTGCCCACACCACCTCCGACGACCCGACCCGCTACCGGATCGCCAGCGAGGTGGAGGCCTGGCAGGCCAAGGACCCGATCGCCCGGATGAAGGCGTTCCTCACCCGGCAGCAGATCGCCGACGACACGTTCTTCGCCGACGTGGACGAGCAGGCCCGGCAGGAGTCGGTGGCACTGCGCGAGCGGGTGCTGACCATGCCCAACCCGGAGCCGGAGTCGATGTTCGACCACGTCTATCCGAACGGGTCGCCCGAACTCGACGCGCAGCGTGAGCAGTTCAGCCGGTACCTGGCTTCGTTCGAGGGGAGCGCTCACTGATGGCCACCGAAACGCTCACCCTGGGCAAGGCCCTCAACACGGGTCTGCGCCGCGCCCTGGAGAACGACCCGAAGGTCGTCATCATGGGCGAGGACGTCGGCAAGCTCGGCGGCGTCTTCCGGATCACCGACGGGCTGCAGAAGGACTTCGGCGAGGACCGGGTGATCGACACCCCGTTGGCCGAGTCCGGAATCATCGGTACGGCGGTCGGGCTCGCCATCCGGGGCTACCGGCCGGTCTGTGAAATCCAGTTCGATGGCTTCGTCTACCCGGCGTACGACCAGATCGTGTCTCAGGTTGCGAAGATGCACTACCGCTCGGGCGGCAAGCTCCGGATCCCGATGGTGATCCGGATCCCGTTCGGCGGTGGGATCGGCGCCGTGGAGCACCACTCCGAGTCACCGGAGGCGTACTTCGCGCACACCGCCGGCCTGAAGGTCGTCTCCTGCGCCAACCCGCAGGACGCGTACTCGATGATCCAGCAGGCCATCGCGTCGGACGACCCGATCGTGTTCCTGGAGCCCAAGCGACGCTACTGGGAGAAGGGGCCGGTCGAGCTGGACGCGCCGCTGTCCGACGCGTACCCGCTGCACTCGGCCCGGGTTGCGCGGCCAGGCACCGACGCGACCGTGCTGGCCTACGGTCCGATGGTGCGGGTCGCCCTGGACGCCGCCACCGCGGCGGCCGAGGACGGCCGCGAACTGGAGGTGATCGACCTGCGGTCGATGTCCCCGCTGGACCTCGCCCCGGCGTACGAGTCGGTGCGTCGCACCGGACGGTGCGTGGTGGTGCACGAGGCGCCGGCCAACCTGGGTCTGGGTTCGGAGATCGCGGCCCGGATCACCGAGGAGTGCTTCTACTCCCTGGAGTCGCCGGTGCTGCGGGTGACCGGGTTCGACACCCCCTATCCGGCATCCCGTGTCGAAGAGGAGTACCTGCCGGACCTCGACCGGGTGCTCGACGCCGTCGACCGCACCTTCGGATGGTGAGCGGAATGTCGCGTATCAAGGAGTTCCCGCTGCCCGACCTCGGGGAAGGGTTGACCGAGGGCGAAATCCTCAAGTGGATGGTGGCCGTCGGCGACACGATCGAGCTGAACCAGCCGATCGTGGAGGTCGAGACCGCCAAGGCGGCGGTCGAGATTCCGGCGAAGTGGGCCGGGCAGGTGCACGCCATCTTCCAGGAGGAGGGGGCGACGGTCGAGGTCGGTACGCCGATCATCGCGATCGACACGCAGCCGGGCGCCGGGCCGATCGACGAGGCGGCTCCGACCACCACGAGCCGGCCCGACGCCGACCTGCCCACCCCGTCCGCCGCCTCGTTGGCCGCCGTCGACGTGGCTCCCGCCGAGGGCGGGGTCGAGCCCGGCATGGTGGGCAGCCTGGGACCGGCCGGCGGCCGCACCCCGGTGCTTGTCGGTTACGGTCCGCGGACCAGCGCCGCGAAGCGCCGGCCGCGGAAGGCGTCGTCCGATCAACCGGCGACATCCGGTGCCCCGACCCGGCCGGCGCAGGCCGCGCCAGCGGTGCCCGCGCAGGCACCGGCTCCCGCCCAGGTGCCGGACAGCGCGGGCGGAGCGATCGTGCTGGCCAAGCCGCCGGTCCGCAAGCTGGCCCGCGACCTGGGTGTGGATCTCACCGCTCTCACCGGATCCGGTCCGCTCGGGTCCATCACCCGGGAGGACGTGCAGCGGGCGGCGGACGGTACCGCGGCAGCCCCGCCGGTCACCGCGGCGGCTGTGTCGGCGCCCACGCTCTCGGCACCGTCGTTCGGTCCGGACCGTGAACAGCGCATCCCGGTCAAGGGTGTTCGCAAGCTCACCGCGGAGAACATGACCCGGTCGGCGTTCACCGCGCCGCACGTGACCGAGTTCCTCACGGTCGACGTGACCCGGTCGATGGAGGCCCTGGACCGGCTGCGGGCGTTGCGCGAATGGCGCGACGTGCGGATCTCTCCGCTGCTCCTGGTCGCCAAGGCGATGCTGCTGGCGGTCCGCCGCCACCCGATGGTCAACTCGACCTGGGCCGGCGACGAGATCGTGGTCAAGGAGTACGTCAACCTCGGGATCGCGGCGGCCACCGAACGCGGTCTGATCGTGCCGAACATCAAGGACGCCGGGCGGCTCACGCTGCGCGAGTTGGCCGACGCGATGACGGACCTGGTGCAGACGGCCAAGGCGGGGCGCACCTCGCCCGCGGACATGGCCGGCGGGACCCTGAGCATCACAAACGTCGGGGTCTTCGGCGTCGACACGGGTACGCCGATCCTGCCGCCCGGAGAGTCGGCCATCCTGGCCTTCGGCGTGATCCGGGAGATGCCCTGGGTGCACGAGGGCGAGATCAAGATCCGCAAGGTGACCACGCTCGCGCTTTCCTTCGACCACCGGATCATCGACGGTGAGCTGGGGTCGAAGTTCCTCCGGGACGTGGGCGACTTCCTGGGTGACCCGGAGGCGACTCTGCTCGCCTGGACCTGATCCGACCTCCGGCACAACGGCCGGTGTGCGTGGCGTTACCGCCAGGCACACCGGCCGTTACCTTGTTTCCCAAGAATGCTCGGCGAACATGGGCACCTTCCCTAAGATTCTTCGGCTCGTGTCCCAGCTCACCTAATAATCGTTGGCAGGCATCGGATGGTCGCGGCATACTGGAGACATCACAGACGGGCCCACAACCGAATAGCCACCAGGGGGACATTGAGATGAGCATGATCAACCGAATCCGCAGTCACCGGAACGCCACCCGCCGCGCCCGCGCCATCAACCGCGCGCTGCGCTCCACCAGCTCGCCGGCGGTGGCCGACGAGATCATGGCGGCCGCGATGCGCCAGTTCCGCTGACGCGACAGACTTTCCACTTCCTCCAGTTCGACGACCCCCGATCGGCCCCGGCCGGTCGGGGGTCGTCGGCTTGCGGGCACCACCGGTGTCGGCGCGTCAACAGGGGCACCCGTCCGCCGGGATTCCGCCATGCCGTGCCGCCCGGTACGGTTGGCGCGGCCACATCCGAGCGGGCGTGGCGGCGTACCGACGTGGGGTGTGACCCGACGTCGCCACACCACCCGATGCCGCTCGCCGGGAGACCGGCTACGGTGCGGGGGGAGCAGTCGGCGGTCGGCGACTTGCCGGGGAGAGCCCGCGGCACCGGCGTCGGCATGTGAAGGAGGCGCGCGCATGACGTCCGAGGGCCTGCAGCCCGGTCACGAGCCGGATGAGGCTGCGCGAGGCGCCAATGGACCCGCGCCGCACGGTGGCCAGGGCAGGACGTACCAGGGACAGCGGCCGGTACCGGAGAGTGCTTCGGCGGACCCGGGCTGGGCTCCCCGCTCCGGCCAACCGGGCACCGGCAACTGGGAGGTCGCCGAGGACGCCGGGGACCGATCGCCGTCGGTGTCCTGGACCATCCCCGCGCCGACTCCTCGGAGCGACGATAACGAACCCGGCGGTCGGCCAGGGCCGGCCGGCTGGGCGCCGCAGAGTGGCGCGCCACTCCACACCGCACCACCGCACACCGCACCACCGCACGCCGCACCACCGACCGTCGGACCGACGTCCGGCGCCGGACCCGCCGGGTGGGCGCCGCAGGCACCTGACGCTCCCGACCGGTCCGCCCAGCCCGCGGCGGACGTGAACTGGCCACCGGCACCGGCACGGAACGGGGCCGGAGACGCCGGCTGGCCACAGCCCCGCCCACCGGCTCCGGCCGACTGGCCGGCACGGCCACCCGCGGCGGACGACCGGAATCCTGGCGAGGCTGGCGACGGTCGCAGCTGGTCCCCCGGGCAATCGGCGGGCGGCGAGAATGCCTGGCAACCGCCGCCGGACAACGATCGTGACGCCGGCTGGGCGCCGCAGCAATCCGGATGGGCGGAGCAGCAACCCTCGGCCCCGTCGGAGGGACGGCCGACCGAGCCGCCCCGGTGGGCCACGGCCGACATCCCGCCCGGACCCACAAGCGACGCCGGACCCACCCCCAGCACCTACGGACCCGCACCCACAAGCGACGCCGGACCCACGGGCCGCGCGACGCCGCCGGCCAGCGGATCCAATCCGCCGGGTGCGTACGGCTTCGGCGGCACGCCGCAGCCCTGGTCGGCCGATGAGGCGTGGGGCACCGCCCGGCGCAACACACCACCGCAGGACGAGAATGACCGACGTCCGAGCGACGTAGCTTCGCCAGCCGGATCCCCCGAGCCGGATGCCGGCCCGGCACCGAGCCTGCCGCAACGAGAGCGTGGTCGGCGTTCTGACGACCTGTACCAGTCCGATGGCGCCGAATCCATCGCCTTCGGCGCGATGAGCCAGGACTCCGGCGAGTTGCCGACCGGCCGCCGCCCGTTCGGTTCCGCCCCGAGTGGTCGCGCCGCGCCCCCGTTCGCCCCCGACGGAGGCGACCGAGCGGGCGGCTACCAGCCCGCTCCCGGTCCGGGTATTTCGCCCAGCAACGCCGTGCCGCTTCCGCCCCAGGAAACCCGGGTCCCGGGTGCCACCCTGGCGGTGTCACCCCCGCACGCGGCCGGGCCGAACTGGGGCCCGCCGCAGCACCGCGGCGACACCGACCGCGGCAGCGACCCGGGTGGCGACGGCTGGCGACGTGAGCAGCCATCCGGATACGACGACTCCGCCGGATACCGCGATCAGCACGAACACGCGGGATACGGCGAGCAGGGCGGGCTGGCCGGCTACGAGGAGCACGGCCAGCAGGGCGGGCCGGCCGGCTACGAGGAGCACGGCCAGCAGGGCGGGCCGGCCGGCTACGAGGAGCACGGCCAGCGCGGTGCCTACGGCGGGCACGATGAGCCAGCCGGATACGGCGGGTCCGGTCAGCACATGGCGTCCGCCGCTGTACCGCAGCCCCGGGCCTCGGACGAGTCGATGGTGGAGGCCGATGAGCCGGCTGCCGGCGACCCGGCCGGCGCCGCCGTCTCGGCGAGTGCGTCCGTGCCACTGGCCAGTCGGGTCATGCCCCCCACCGACTACGCACGGCCGACCGGTCCGGCGCCGCAACCCCGCTTGTACGGTCGGCCGGCTGAGGGCGGGACGACGACCGACGAGGCCGCGGACCGCGATCGGCCAGGCGGGTACGACCAGGCGGAGCAACGGGACGGCCACGAACCCGAGATCCCCGCCCAACGCGCCTCCGGTGTCTATGGACGACCGGCGACCTTCGGTGGACCGGGACGGACCGATGCGGGCGGAGCGGAGGCCCCCGACGCGTACCAGCGGCCGGATGAGCGGGCGGCGAGTCCGGCGTTCGGCGCGGCGGCGCCCTTCGGTGACCTGGTCGACGATGACCGGGATCGCGGCCATCAGGACGACTCCGATCCGTACCGATCCGGACCCGACGGGTACCAGCAACAGAACGATCCGAACCCCTTCGCGCGGGACGCGCCCGAGGCTTACCAGCAGGGCCGTCCCGACACCTACCAGCAGGGACCGAACCAGTTCGAGCCGCCTGACCGCATTCCCTACGACCGCGGCGGCCCGGAGGAATACCAGCCGGGCAGGCCCGATCAACCGGACGGACCGCGCGGGTTCCAGCCGGGCCCACCGCGCGGCTTCGAGCCAGGCCCCGACGGACCCCGCGGCTTCGAGCCAGGCCCCGACGGACGCCCGCCCGCGCCGATGCCTTTCGGTCCGCGACCGGATCAGGGGCCGGCCGGCCGGCCGGACCAGACGATGGTGGCGTCGCCCTTCGGCCCGGGGCCGGGACCGATGAACGCGGGCCCGATGAACGCGGGCCCGATGAACGCGGGCCCGATGAGTGCGGGCCCGGTGTCCGGCGCGGGAGCCGGACGGGCCGTGGTGCCCGGCCCGGGTCCGGACTTCGGCGCGGGCGGCCCGGCCACCGACCCCGACCAGGAACGGTTCAACTCGTTCCAGGGCCAGCCGCCGCAGCCGGCCAATGAGGAGACACCACCGACTCCACACGTACGCAATGGGCGGGTACTCGCCGCGGTGTTGGCCGCTGCCGTGCTGTTGTTGCTTATCCCGCTCGGCGCGGTGTGGTTGTTCACGCGCGGCGGCGACGACGCGGCCTTCCAGCCGGCCGTCGGTGACTGTGTGAAGCAGGACGGGAACACGGCCGCCCAGGCCACCTGCGGTGATGCCGGTTCGTTCAAGGTGACCGCCAAGGTGCCGAGCGCCGATCAGTGTCCCGACCAGCAGCAGCCGTCGATCGCGGTGGAAGAGGGCGGCAACAGGCAGGTGCTCTGTCTCGAGCCGGCGTCCGGCTGACTCGGCGGGCGACGCGCGACCGGCGTACCGGACCTGGCGCCGGTCGCGCGTGCCCCAGCCGCTGAGCATGGCAAGCTTGCGGTGTGAGTGTGACCCCCCGCGTCCGCGCGCCCGAGCTTCGAGGCCGCGCCTGGCTGAACACCGGTGGTCGGAACCTGACCCTGGCCGACCTACGCGGCCGCGTCCTGGTGATCGACTTTTGGACCTTCTGCTGCATCAACTGCCTGCACGTCCTCGACGAACTTCGCCCGCTGGAGGAGAAGTACGGTGACGCGCTGGTGGTCATCGGGGTGCATTCGCCGAAGTTCGAACACGAGAAGGACCCGGACGCCCTCGCCGCCGCCGTCGAGCGGTACGGGGTGGCGCACCCGGTGCTCGACGATCCGGAGCTGGGGACCTGGCAGCAGTACGCGGCCAAGGCATGGCCGACGCTGTCGGTGGTCGACCCGGAGGGCTACGTGGTGGCCACCATGGCCGGTGAGGGTCACGCCGAAGGGCTGACCCGACTGATCGACGAGCTGATCGCGACGCACGAGGCCAAGGGCACGCTGCGCCGCGGAGACGGTCCGTACGTGCCGCCCGCCGAGTCGTCGACCGCGTTGCGCTTCCCCGGCAAGGCCGTCCAGCTCGACTCCGGCAACCTGCTCGTCTCGGACTCCGCCCGGCATTCGCTCGTCGAGTTGGCCGCCGACGGTGAGACGGTGCTGCGCCGGATCGGGTCTGGCGAGCGCGGTCGCGCCGACGGCGGGCCGGACACCGCCAGCTTCGCCGAACCGCAGGGGCTCTGTGTCCTGCCCGCGCACGTGGCGGAGATCTCCGGATACGACCTGCTGGTCGCCGACACCGTCAATCACCTGCTGCGCGGCGTACGCCTGGGCACGGGTGAGGTGACCACCGTGGCCGGCACGGGTCGGCAGTGGCGGTCCACGGTGGACGACCATGCCCATGACGCGCTCTCCAGCGATCTTTCCTCGCCGTGGGATCTGGCCTGGTTCGACGGCAAGGTCGTGGTGGCGATGGCGGGGATCCACCAGTTGTGGTGGTTCGATCCGGTGAAGCGGACGACCGGCGTGTACGCGGGCACGACCGTGGAGGCCTTGCGGGACGGCCCGCTGCCGGATGTCTGGATGGCACAGCCTTCCGGCCTGGCCACCTCGGCCGACGGCCGGAGACTGTGGATCGCCGACAGCGAGACCAGCGCACTGCGATACGTCGAGGACGGCGTGTTGACCACTGTCGTCGGGCAGGGCCTGTTCGACTTCGGCCACGTTGACGGGCCGGCGGACCAGGCGTTGTTCCAGCACCCGCTCGGAGTCGCGGCCATGCCGGACGGTTCGGTGCTGGTCGCGGACACGTACAACGGCGCGGTCCGCCGATTCGACCCGGCCGGCGGCACTGTCGCCACGGTGGCCACCGATCTCGCGGAGCCGAGCGACCTGATCGTCACCGGAGACGGCGGGGTGCTGGTGGTGGAGTCGGCCGCGCACCGGTTGAGCCGGCTGGCTCCGGGCGCCCTGGCCGCCGCGGGCGCGATGGTGGACGGGATCCGGCACCGCAGCGAGCGACCGCCGACCGAGGTGGCCGGTGGCGAGGTGGAACTGGTGGTGGTGTTCAGCCCTGCCGCTGGGCAGAAGCTCGACGAGAGCTTCGGGCCGGCCACCCGGCTCGTCGTCTCGGCAACACCCGCTGACCTGCTGCTGGACGGCGCCGGCACGACCACCGAGCTGTCCCGCCGGCTGACGATCAACCCCGAGGTACCGAACGGCGTGCTTCAGGTGGTGGCGCAGGCGGCGACGTGTGACGCGGAGGCCGAGCACGCGGCCTGCCATCTCACCCGGCAGGACTGGGGTGTGCCGGTCCGGGTCGGACCCGCCGGCGCCACCCGGCTTCCCCTGGTCCTGCGCGGACTGGACGCCGAGTAGGCACCGACGCCCGGTCGATGATCGCTTCGGACGGCAGATCTGGTCCGTCCCTTCTACCGGCGCGACGCGATCGGGAGCCGATGCACCGGCCATAGAGGATCCATGCGGATTCGTCCGGTCAGGCGAACGGCGCGAGTGCGAGCCCGGCGTCGGCGAGCGCCACCCGGATCCGGCCGGCCAGTTCGACGGCCCCCGGAGTGTCGCCGTGAACGCAGATCGACTCCACCGGTGCCGGCAGCACCGCACCGTCGATCGCGACCAGGGTGTGGTCCCGCGCCATCCGTACCGCTCGCGCCACCACCTCGTCGACGTCGGTGATCAGCGCCCCGGGCGCGCCTCGCGGCACCAGCGTGCCGTCCGGCCGGTAGCCCCGATCGGCGAAGCCCTCCGCCACCACCCGCAGGCCCGCGCCGGTGGCGAGCTGGGCGAGGACCGAGCCGGGCGCGCACAGCACGGGCAGCTTCGAGTCGTACGCGGAGATCGCCGCCACGACGGCCGCCGCCTGCGACTCCTCGACGGCGGCCGTGGTGTAGAGCGCACCGTGTGGCTTCACATAGCCGATCCGGGTGCCGGCCAACCGGCAGAACGCGGCGAGCGCGCCGACCTGGTAGACGATCTCGTCACGTAGCTCCGCGAAGGCGTACTCGATCCGCCGCCGGCCGAACCCGGCGAGGTCGCGGTAACCCACCTGGGCGCCGACGGTGACGCCGCGTTCGGCGGCTCCGGCGCACACGTGCCGCATCGTCCCCGCGTCGCCGGCGTGGAAGCCGCAGGCGACGTTCGCCGAGGTGACGACCTCCAGCAGGGCGTCGTCGTCGCCCAGCCGCCAGGTGCCGAAGCCTTCACCGAGGTCCGCGTTGAGGTCCATGCTGTCGAACGGTAGTCCTCCCCACTGGTCGACCCGGGCCTGAAACCGTCCGCGGTGGCTCCGCGCTATGACGAACCACACTACTGCCAGGTAACCTACGGTGCCGTAACCTGGCGACGTGACCTCAGCGCATCCGACCTCCACGCGCCTCAAGCCGATCGACATCGGCAAGCCGCGCCTGCGCGGCTGGCTGCACACGTACGCCTTCTTCGTGGCCATCGCCTGCGGCCTGGTCCTGTGCGCGCTGGCCGCCAGCCGACCCGGCTGGACGCCTCTGGTCAGTTGCGTGGTCTACAGCCTCACCGTGTGTGGATTGTTCGGCACCAGTGCGCTCTACCACCGGCGGGTCTGGTCGGAACGCGGCTACCAGGTCATGCGCCGGCTCGACCATTCGATGATTTTCGTCTTCATCGCCGGCACTTACACTCCGTTCTGTCTGCTCCTGCTGCCGGGACGCGGCGGGTTGATCCTGCTCGGGGCGGTGTGGGCGGGTGCCCTGGCGGGGGTGGCGGTCAAGCTGATCTGGCCGCACGCGCCACGCTGGGCCTCGGCGCCGCTCTACATCGCTCTCGGCTGGGTCGCGGTGGCCGTGCTGCCCGACATCCTGCGCAACGGCGGAGTGGCTGCCCTCGTCCTGCTGATCGTCGGCGGCCTGGCCTACAGCGTGGGCGCCGTGTTCTACGCGCTCCGCAGGCCGAACCCGTGGCCGAGTGTCTTCGGCCACCACGAGTTTTTCCACGCCTGCACGCTGGTGGCGGCGATCTGCCACCACATCGCCATCTACTTCGCGTTGTTCTCCTGACCCCGCACCACCCAGGCCCTATCTCGCCGTGCTGGCTCGCCGCGTTGATCCAGCCGCGTTGATCCAGCCGCGTTGATCCAGCCGCGTTGATCAAGAGGTTCGCGTCAGATCCCGGCGAAGAACTGACGCGGACCTCTTGATCAACCTGATGTTCCGGGCGGATCAGACGCTCGGCGGGGCTGGCCGCCGTACCTCGCGGTACTCCTCGACCACCTCGGCACGCTGCTGCGGAACCACCCGCGTCTCACGGACCGGCGCGGCGACCACCGTGCGCCGCCGGCTCCGCCAGAGCCAACTGGTCAGGATGAGGCCGGCCAACCCGGCCAGCATCAGTACCCAGCCGACCACGTCAAGGTCGAGCCAACCCACCTCGGCGTCGACCGCGAACGCCAGGATCGCGCCCACCACGATGAGAAAAATGCTTCCACCGATGCCCACTTCTCGCCCTCCTTGGCATTCAGCCGGCCACCGTTCTCAGCCGCCGCCAGGTGAGGTTGCGGCACGGAAGGACTTACCCGGGCGGGCAGATCACCAATCGGGCAAGCTGAGTCCATGACGGAACGCAGGATCGTGTTGCTCCGCCATGCCAAGGCCGAGCAGCCGGAAGGGGTGGCGGATGCGGAACGTCCGCTGGCCACCCGCGGGCACGCCGACGCCGCGGCCGCCGGAGCCTGGCTGGAGCACAGCGGGTACCGACCGACCGAGGTGATCTGCTCGCCCGCCAAGCGGACCCGGCAGACCTGGCACGAGGTCGCGCTGGGGATGACCGCTCCGCTGGCCGGCCACCGCCCCGAGTTGACTCCCCACGGTGACGACCGCTCCGCTCGAACCCCCGACGCCAGCGACCGCTCCGCGCCCGGGAGGTCCAGCGCCATCGAGCCGCCGCACGTACCGGGCCTCGGACCCACCGTGCGCTACGAGGAGGGGGTGTACCGCGACCGCGCCGAAAACCTGCTGGAGCTTCTCCGGGGCGCGGATCCGGATTCCACCACGGTGCTGCTGATCGGGCACAACCCCAGCATCTCGAAGCTGTCCATCCTGCTCGATCCGGTGCACGCGGATCCCGAAGGGCTGCGCACCGCCGGGCTCGCCGTACACGGCTTCACCGGCCGGTGGACGGACCTGGCTCCGGGCGGCGCGGCGTTGGAGCGCTGGTTCACCGCCCGCGGCTGATCGACCGGGGCGCCGGGCTCACCGGCCGGACGACACCGGCGCCCCGGTCGCCCGCGGACTGGTCAACGGCGGCCGGCGATCGACGGCTCCTGCCGGCGATCGACGGCTGCTGCCGGCGATCGACGGCTGCTGCCGGCGATCGACGGCTGCTGCCGGCAGCGGCGACCAGAGCCGCTAGATCGACTCGATATCGGCGAAGTTGGGGGGTCACGCCAGCGCGAACCCCGCTACTTCGCCGACATCGAGTCGATCTCGGGAGCGTCAGCGGGGTGGCGCGTTGGGCGGCGGCGGGTCCGGTGGCGGCGGCATCATCGCCGTCGGATGGGACAGCCGGTTCTCCTCGACGATGAGCGTGCGGGCGCGTTGCCGTCGCGCCTGCCAGTAGGACAGCGTGATCGCCAGTACGGCCACGCCGGCCAGCATGAAGACCCAGCCGACGGCACGCAGGTCGATCCACCAGACATTCGCCCGTACGGCGAAGGTGAAGATCGCGCCGAGCGCGATCAGAAGGATTCCGCTACCGATGCCCATGGACTGCACTCCCTGTGCGCGCGGTGGCTGCTCGCTGGGTTGCCTGTCAGCGCTGCGGGGATCACGGCCGTAACCCGCCCGGGGCTCTGAATAGCCGGCTGGCCGGCGGGCATTCACCCGCCGGCCAGCGAAAAACCGGAAAATCCGGAGGAAGGATCCCTTCCTACCTGTCAGAACGCGTCTTCGGACAGATCCATCAGATCCACCGAGGTTCCCTCGACGATGCGCCGGTCGGCACCGATTCGGGGCAGCACCTCGCGGGCGAAGAACCGCGCCGCGGCGACCTTGCCCTCGTAGAACGCCGTGTCCCGATCGGCCACCTCACCCGTCAGCGCGCCGAGCGCGACCGCCGCCTGCCGCTGCAGCAGCCAGCCCACGACCAGGTCCCCGACGGCCAGCAGCAGTCGCCGGCTGGCCAGCCCGACCTTGTAGAGCGCCCGCGGATCGCCGCCCTGTGCCTCGCCGAGCCAGCCGGTCATCGTGGCCACCATGGTCTGCGTCTCGGCGAGGGCCTTGCCGAGCGCCAGCCGCTCCTCCTTGAGCCGACCGTTGCCGTCCTCCGCCTCGATGAACGCCTGGATTTCGCCGGCCACCGCCAGCAGGGCCTTCCCGCCGTCCTTCACGATCTTGCGGAAGAACAGGTCGAGACTCTGGATCGCGGTGGTTCCCTCGTACAAGGTGTCGATCTTCGAGTCCCGGACGTACTGCTCGATCGGGTAGTCCTGCAGGAAGCCCGAGCCGCCGAAGGTCTGCAACGACTCGTGACCCAGCAGTTCGTACGCGCGCTCCGAGCCGACCCCCTTGACCAGCGGCAGCAGCAGGTCATTGACCCGCTTGGCGGTCTTCGCGGCCTTCTCGTCGCCGGACGCCTCGGCGATGTTGATCTGGTCCTGCCAGCTCGCGGTGTAGCAGACCAGGGCGCGCAGGCCCTCGGCGTACGACTTCTGGAGCATGAGCGACCGGCGGACGTCCGGGTGGTGAGCGATGGTCACCCGCGGCGCCGTCTTGTCGGCCATCTGGATCAGGTCGGCGCCCTGGACCCGGTTCTTCGCGTACTCCAGCGCGTTCAGGTATCCGGTGGAGAGGGTGGCGATCGCCTTGGTGCCGACCATCATCCGGGCGTACTCGATGATCATGAACATCTGCCGGATGCCGTCGTGCCGCTCGCCGAGCAGCCAGCCCTTGGCCGGCGTGCCGTGCTCGCCGAACGTCAGCTCGCAGGTGTTGGATACCTTGATGCCCATCTTGTGCTCGACGTTTGTGGCGTAGACGCCGTTGCGCTCGCCCAGCTCGCCGGTCTCCGCGTCGAAGTGGAACTTCGGCACGACGAACAGCGACAGGCCCTTGGTGCCGGGGCCGCCGACGCCCTCGACGCCCACCGGGCGGGCCAGTACGTAGTGCACGATGTTGTCGCTCAGGTCGTGCTCACCCGAGGTGATGAACCGCTTCACGCCCTCGATGTGCCAGGAGCCGTCCGGCTGCGGGATCGCCCGGGCGCGGCCGGCACCGACGTCCGAGCCGGCGTCCGGCTCGGTGAGCACCATGGTGGAGCCCCACTGCTTGTCGATGAACAGCTTGGCCCACTTCTTCTGCTCCTCGGTGCCCTCGACGTGCAGCACGTGGGCGAAGGACGGGCCGGAGGCGTACATCCAGACCGGCGCGTTCGCGCCGAGGACCAGTTCGGCGAGCGACCACCAGAGGGCGCGCGGGGCGCCGGTGCCGTCCAGTTCGGCGGGCAGGTCCAGCCGCCAGAACTCGGCGTCCATGAACGCCTGGTACGACTTCTTGAACGACTCGGGCAGCGGTGCGGTGTGGGTCGCTGGGTCGAAGACCGGCGGGTTCCGGTCGCTGTCGGTGTAACTGGCGGCCAGGTCCTCGCGGGCCAGCCGATCCACCTCGGCGAGGATGCTGCGGGCGGTATCGGTGTCCAGATCCGCGTACGGCTCCCGGCCGAACGCCCGATCCGCCCCGAAGACCTCGAACAGGTTGAATTCGAGGTCCCGCAGATTGCTCTTGTAGTGGGTCATGCTCGCTGGCCCCCCGATTCGGGACAGGTGTTACCGGTCAGTAACGAGAACTGTATTACTGGGCGGTAGGTACCGACAACCCGATCTTCGGAGTGAGGCGGGTCACAGCCCGGCTCAGGCCCAGTCAGGGCGCTACACCTCGGCCGCGCCGACCTCCCAGCTCGGCACCGGCGCGGCGGCGGCCGGACGGGGCCCGGCGTACTCCATGAGAACCAGGGCGATGTCGTCGTCCAGCCGGCCGCGCACCCACTCGACCAAGGCCGTCTCGAGCGAGGCCAGGCCGTCCGCCACCGTGCCGTGACCGAGCAGCCGCCAGGCGCGGTCGGCGGTCGGGAAGAACTCGCCGTCCCGCCGGGCCTCCCCCAGACCGTCGGTGAACAGCAGCAGCCGGTCGCCCGGCTCCAGCCGCTCCACCCTCGGGCGGACGACCGGCATGAACCCGAGCGGCGGGGCCGGGGCTGGTGGTTCCAGCGGAATCACCGCCCCGCGGCGCAACAGCAGCGGAGCCGGGTGACCACAGTTGACGATGGTGAGGGTGCCCCCGCGCTCCTCGACCAGTGCGGCGGTGACGAAGTCCTCGTCGCCAACGCTGCGGGCCACCGCGCGGTCCAGGTCGGTGACCACGGACCGCAGGTCCGCCCGCTCGTAAGCCACGTGCCGATAGGAACCGAGCACGATGCTGGCCAGCCGGACCGCCTCCAGTCCCTTGCCGCGCACGTCCCCGATGATCATGCGTACGCCGTACGGGGTGTCCAGCACCTCGTACAGGTCCCCGCCGATGTCTGCGGCGGCCGTGGAGGAGATGTAGTGACCCGCCACCGCCAGCGAGCCGACCTGGGGGCCGAGCGGGCGCAGCACCGCCTGCTGGGCCACCGACGCCAGCTTGGACAGCTCGGCGATCTGGTGCGCCTGCCGTTGTCGGGCGACCGCCATGGCGGTGGCAATCCCGGTGCCCACCGCGGTGCCCAGGACGGCCACCACCGCGTGGGCCGTGAGGGACCCCGACACCGTGAAGGCGAGCGCGGTGATGGTCGCCAGCACCCCGACTCCGGCAACCACCGGCCAACCGGCGAAAGCCGCGGCGAGGAACGGCACCAACACCATCAGGCTCAACGCCTGGGTGCTCGTCCGGTCGACGAACTCGGCGGCGGAAACCGCCGCGAGCAGCCCGAGGGCCGCGCCGAGACCGGCGCGGGATCCTGGACTCAGCGACCGGCGGACCGGTCGTGACACTTGCGCGTTTACGCCGAACAGCATGCCTGAAGATGCGCCGCTACTGAACGAGGTTGGCTCCTCGGTTGAGCCGGTTCTGGCCACCCGGCGTGTCGGCACCGGCGTTCCCCACCCCGAAGCGGGCCGGTCAGCGTGTCGACCTCAGGTCTCGCGGGGATGGGAACGGCCGCTACTTGAGGACCTCGTACTTGACGGTCAGGTGGCCCAGATCCAACGAGGCGATGTCAGCGAACGCCGCCCTCGACAGATCCAGGCAGCGGCCGTCGATAAACGGACCACGGTCGTTGATGCGTACCGTCACGGACGTGCCGGTCGCCGGGTTGGTGACCCGGACCCGGGTGTTGAACGGCAGCGTCTTGTGTGCGGCGGTGAGCGCATCCGGATTGAAGACCTCGCCGTTGGCGGTCATCTGGCCCTCGTGATAGAACGACGCGCCGCAGCTGCCGCTGCTCACCACCGTGCTGGCGGGGCTCTTCCGGGTGGCGCTCGGCTTCGGCGCGGTGGTCCGGGTCTTGGACCGCGACGCCTTGCCCGGTGACCGGCTCGGGGTCGGCTTCACCGTCGGTGTCGGGCTGCTGCTCGCCGACGGTGACGCGCTTGACGGCACCGGTTCCGGTGCCGAGGTGGAGGGGGTGGCGACCGGGGCCGCGACGCCGGTCGGGTCGGCGGTGAGCTGGACGGCACCCACGGCACCACCGACAGCGACCGCGACGCCGAGCGCGGCGACGCTGACGATGCCGACCGGTGACCTGAACAATGAGCGGAGTGAGTGCTTACCAGGCACGCGACGCGTCCTTCCCTGACGATGTCATCGACCGGCGGACCGTAGCGGGAGAAGACCATGAGAGGTCAACGTGATCATTCCTTTTCGTAGGCATTTGCCCGGGAACGTGTACCCGATCATCCGATCCCTCGTGGGTCGGAAACCCCAGGTCTGACCGTCATCACATGCCCGTTGACCTGAGGAAACGCCTTCTCGATGGATTCCGGTGGATCGACCCCGGCCCGTCCACGCCGCATCTGGTGAGCGACGTCTCCGGCTGGTGGCGTGACGCCGAGGTGCTGGCGGCCATCGGTCCGGCGCTCGCCGCACCGCACCGGTCCGCCCGCCCCACCGCCGTGCTCGCTCCCGAGGTGGCCGGCCTACCGCCCGGCGCGCTCACCGCGGTCGCCCTCGGGGTTGGCCTCGTGGCCGCCCACAAGCGCGACCCGAACCGACCCATCGCCGGACCGACGAGTTGGGTCGACACCACCACCGACCACCGTGGCCGACGCGTCGGCCTCGGAGTACGGGACCGCCAACTCGGGCCCGGTGACCGGGTCCTGGTGGTGGACGACTGGGTGGACAGCGGAGCCCAACTCCGGGCGCTCTATGCGCTCGTCGCCCGGCGCGGCGCCGAGTCGGTCGGGGCGGCCACCGTGGTCGCCGGCTGTGCGCCGGCCGTCGCGCACGAGTTGCGCCTCACCTGCCTGCTGACCGCCGACGAGCTGCCCGAGCGCTAGGAAAGGCCCGTTGGATCACCGGGCGGCGAAGTACGAGCGGACCGTGGCCACGTTTCGACCATCACCACCGCCGCCAAGGGCGACCATGAGTGCCGCGCGCGCCTGCGCCGGCGCCAACCCGTTCGCCGGGATGGCCCCCACCCGGAACGCCATACCCTGCTCGGGCGACAACGCGTCGACGTCGACCGGCCCGGTGCGGCAGTCCGACGCGACCACCACGGGGATATCCCAGGACACCAGGTCACCGATCGTGGTCAGCAGGCTGACGGGCACGTTGCCGACGCCGGTCCCCGCCAGCACGATGCCCCGCACGCCCGCGTCGGCGAGCGCGCCGAGCACCACCGCCGCCATGCCCGGGTACGTCTTGACCAGCGCAACGTCCCATTCGGGATCGCCGAGCGGGCCGGGCGGTCGCGGCGGCGGATCGGTCAGCTCCTCGACCCGGCCGGCGACCACCCGGGCGACCGGCGGCCGTGGCCAGGAGGAGAGTGCCGGGTGCTCGCCCGTGACGTCCCGCACGGACACCCACCGGGCCGCGTGCAGTTCGTCTCCCGTACCGACCAGAACCCCGGCCCCCCGCAGCCGCGGATCGGCGGCGGCGCTGATCGCGACGGCCAGGCTGCCCGGGCCGTCGGGCTCGGCGGCGTCGAACGGGCGCAGGGCGCAGGTGAAGACAACTGCTCCCCGGGCCGCCGCGGCGCCGAGCATCAGATCGGCGAGGAACGCGGCCTCCGCGACGGTGTCCAGCCCGTGGGTGACCACGACGCCGTCGTACAGTTCCTCACCCAGGGCCGCCCGAACCCGACGCGCCAACGCCAACAGGGTGGGCCCGTCGGTATCCCAGCTCGGCTCCTGGCGCCGGTCCTCGATCGTGATGTCCAACCCGGGTCGGCCGCCGGGGAGCGCCGCGGCCAGCAGTTCCGCGCCGGTCGCGATCCCCGCGTGGGACGGATCCAGCTTGTACGCCATCGTGTCGCCGGTCGCCACCAGCAGCAGTCGAGTCGAGTCCCGAGCCATGAAGCCAATATAACCCGCCTATAACCCTAATGGTGCTATGCCCATGCCGTACCCATGGGACACCAAGATCGGCTCTGCATGGTGCGTCGTCCAACCCTGGAGTGGTGTACGGTCGGTGGCATGACGCGCATCACGGTGGACGTCAATGACGAATGGCTGGAAGCCGCGCGCGAGGCCCTGGGCACGGAAACCAAGGTCGCCACGATCAACGCCGCACTCCACGCCTTCGCCGTGCGTCGGCAGGCGGTGGACATCGTCGCCGCCTTCGACGAGGTCGAGATGGACTTCGAGCACACCGAGGGTGGCTTCGGGTACGGCGGCGGTCGCGACCTCTCCCGCCTCGCCGAGGACGCCCGCGCGGCCGACGCCGCCTGATGGCCGGCCCGATCTATCTCGCCGACACGTCGGTGTACGTGATGCAGCGCCGTCATCCACAGGTCCGGCGGCGATTCGAGACGCTCCTGGCCGAGGGGCGCCTGGCCGCCTGCCAGATGACCACCCTCGAATACCTGAACAACGCCCCGGATCCCCGCGGCTACGAACGGCTATGGGCGGCCATGCACGGGCAACGGTGGCTCGACGTCACGTCCGGCGCGTTCGACCGGGCCCTGGCCGTGCACCGGGAACTCGCCGCCAGGAGCCAGCACCGACATTTCCGGCTACCCGACCTCGTCATCGCGGCGACGGCGGAAGCGCACGGCGCGACGGTGCTGCACTACGACGCCGACTATGACCGGATCGCGGCCGTCACCGGTCAGCCCACCGAATGGGTAGCCGCCCGTGGCTCGCTCTGAGCGGTCCCGGGTGTCCGGGTGCCTCGACGACCGTCACCCCGACAGCCCGCTGACCACCGACGCCCATACGATCATCCGATGTCCACGCCCTATCTGAGAGAAGACGACCGGGTCGGGATCCGCCGGCTGGACGCCGCGGACCGGGCCGCGTTCCTGACCGCGGCGCGGGCCAGCACCAGCCTGCACCATCCGTGGTTGCTGGCGCCCACCACCGAGGCGGAGTTCGATGCCACGCTGGCCGCCTGCGACCGACGCACCAAGGAAGGGCTGCTGGTCTGCGACCGGCAGACCGGTGACCTCGCTGGCTGGGTGAACATCAACAACATCATCCGCGGTCGGTTCCAGTGCGGATCGCTGGGCTATGGAGCCTTCCTGCCGTACGCCGGGAAGGGCTACCTGCGCGCGGGCCTCGCGCTTGTCATCCAGTTCGCCTTCGCGGACCTCGACCTGCACCGGCTGGAGGCGAACATCCAGCCCGGCAACACCGCCTCCATCAATCTGGTGCGCCGGCTCGGCTTCCGCCACGAGGGCTTCTCCCCCGACATGTTGTTCATCGACGGCGCATGGCGGGACCACGAACGGTTCGCCATCCTCAGCTCCGCACCGCAACCGCCCGACCTTTCACCTCCCAGCGGCACGGACCCCGACCGCTGATCCCAGCGTCGCCAACGCGGCTGACCGGGCCCGCCGCGGACGGGCCCGGTCAGGTTCGGGTACGCACGGTCAGGTGGTCACACCGCGCAGGTGCCGGTGATGCCGGTCTTGTAGACGTACCGGCGGACGGAGGCGCTGGTGAGGCTCACGTACCAGAGATTGCAGTCCGGACCGACGGCCAGGTCGACCGGCAGGCCCACGGTGCTGCCCAACGGCTCGATGTAGCCGAAGTTCGGCGCGCCGCTGGCCCCCGGCCGGACGCCCCACACGCATTGCCGGGTCACGTCGGCGAAGAGGAACGCGCCCTTGAACTTGGCCGGATAGTTCGTCCCGGTGGTCGGGAAGAAGGTCATCCCGCTGATCGCGCCCCGCCCGTTCGGCGGACAACCGTCCCCGGCCTTGATCACCTGGTCGTGCCGGTAGGCGTAGTACGGCGACGCCACCGCGGCGGGACCTCCGGCGTACAGCGTCTCGCACAGGTTCAGGTTGGCGGCGTCGAACGGCGCGTACCGACCCGGACCCTCGTAACAGGGCCACCCGTGGTTCCGCACCGGCGAGGCCGTCGGCAGGACGACCCGGTTGACCTCCTCCCACAGGCCGGCACCGACATCGCCGATCCACAGGTCGCTGGTGCCGGGCCGCAGGGTGAACCGGTACGGGTTGCGAAGTCCGTACGCGACGATCCGCCGCGCGTTCGGGTCGGTGCTGGCGGCCAGCGGGTTGTCCGGCAGCCCGGCACCGGTGGCCGGGTTGACCCGGATGACGGTGCCGTTGAGCCGGGCCCGTCCGGTGGACCGCAGGCTCTGTGCCCGCAGTGATCCACCCTGGGCGGTCGGCGCGGTCATCGACCCGCCGACCGGCGCCGGCGGGTCACCGCACGGGTTGCTCGGCGTGCCGAGTTGGCCGTAGTCGACCTGGCTGTAACCGGCGCCCTCACCGCCGCTGGCATAGAGCGCGCCGTCCGGACCGAACCGAAGGTCGCCCACCGAGTGCGTGGTGCTCTGCTGGCACCAGTCGTTGATCAGCACCTGTTCGCCCACGGCCACGTTGCCGGACGCGCGCAGCCGGGAGAGCCGACCGCTGACGACGCAGTTGTCCCGGACCGCGCAGGTGTCCCGGTAGACCGGTGCCGTCCCGCCGATCGGTGCGTCGTAGGTGTAGCTGACATAGACGTACGGGTTGGTGATCGGGAACCCCGGTGGTAACGCCAGCCCGAGCAGCCCGAGATCGGCGTAGTCGTACACATTGGTGCGCAGGTCGGCGAACGTGGTCGGCGTCGTGTCGGCGAGGTTGTCGTAGACCCGGATGGTCCCCCGCTTCTCTGCCACGAAGACCCGCCCGTCCGGAGCGAAGGCCACGTTCGTCGGTTGGACCAGTCCGGTGAAGACCGCCTGGTCCACGAAACCTGCCGGCAGCACGGCGACCGCCGTGCCGGGCGCGAGCAGAACCGTGAGCGAGAGCACCAGCGCCCCGACGACCCCACGGACCCGGTTGGAAATCATTATCGCATTCCCCCTTCCACCCACCGCCGACCGATCGGTGGCCGGCGGCCCGGCCGGGAAGAGATGATCGGTGGTGGGTCCCGCAAGATTGGCCCTGAGCTGGGAAAACATCAGTCGGAGGCACGACGGGAGCGGGGGTGGGTCAATGATCCGACTGCCGCTGCGGCACCAATCAGCCGGCGGCCTGGCGGTCAATCCGCCGGACCGGCGGCTCGGTCGCCGCAGCCGGCATGTCGGGCCACCGGGCCGGCGGGTCGACTCGGCACGGCCGGCGCTCCGGTCCGCCGTGCCGACGGGTGGACCCGGATGGCCGGCCCGGTCTCCTCGACCGGTCGGCCGGCTCCCGTCAGCCGGCGTCTCGGAGGCCGGGCAGCACCTCGGTGGCCACTCGCTCGAGCACAGCTTCGTCGCCGGCGTACCAGCTGGACTCGCGTGGCCAGTGCGTCACCACGTCGGTGAAGCCGAGGTCGGCGGCCCGACCCACCGCCTCGACAAAGAAGTCCACGCTGGACAGCGAGAACGTCGGAGCCGCGTCCAACGACAGGTACCGGTCCAGGGTTGCCGGATCCCGGCCGGCGGCGGCCAGCTCCTTGTCCAGCCGGGCGGTCGCCTCGGCCACCCCGCGCCACCACGCGTCGAGGTCGTCGCCGCCGGTCCCGGTCGTCACCCAGCCCTGCCCGTACCGCGCGGCGAGTCGCATCGACCGCGGACCGTTCGCCGCCAGCACGAACGGCACGCGGGGCCGCTGCACGCAGCCCGGGTTGCCGCGCGCGTCGACCGCGGCGAACCAGTCGCCGCGCCACGTCACCCCGTCCCCGCGCAGGATCCGATCAAGCAGCTCGGTGAACTCGGCGAACCGGTCCACCCGCTGCCGGGGAGGCAATGTCTCCCCACCGAGCACCGCCGAGTCGAAGCCGATGCCGCCGGCTCCCAGGCCGAGCAGGATCCGGCCGTCGGAGATGTCGTCCAGCGCGGTGACCTGCCGAGCGAAATGCGCCGGATGCCGGAAGTTGGGCGACGCGACCAGGGTGCCCAACCGAATCCGGGAGGTGACGGTCGCCGCCGCGGTCAGCGTGGGCACGGCGTCGAACCACGGACCGTCGACCAGGTCGCGCCAACCCAGGTGGTCGTACGTCCAGGCGTGGTCGAAGCCCCACTCGTCGGCCCGCTGCCATCGCAGCCGCGATTCGGCCCACCGCTGGTCAGGAAGGATCACGATGCCCACACGCATGATCGCAGCCTACCGGCGGGTGCGGCATGACTCTGGAGCGGACGCGCGGCCAGGAGCGGACGGCACCGCGGCTTGGCGTCGGCGCTACCGCGTGGCCGCCTGGTTGGCCCGGAACCTGGCCGGATCGTCGTCGTAGTCGGGGGCAAGCGGCCCACCCGGCGGCTGTGCCGTCACGTCAGCCGGCCCGGACGGCGCCGCCGAAGAAGACCTGGATCTCGACGATCCGACCATCCCGGACCGTGTGGTACTCGGTGTTCCGGTGCCGTCCACCGGTGCGCAACTCGTATTCGTACAGGATGAACACCCCCTCCGCGCCGGTCTCCGCCACCGCCAGCAGTTCCTGGAAGGCGAAGCGGTCCGCGGTGGGAAAGCACCGTTCGAGGTACGCCGCCTTGTCGATATGGTCGTCCTGCGGGCTGGTGAACACCAGGTCCTCGGCGAGCAGTCGGTCCGCCGCCGCGCGGTCCTGCTCCCGGTACGCGTCGAAAGCGGCGCGGACGATCTCGGCGTTGGACAGGGACATCCCGGCCTCCTCGGTGGTCATGTCCTATGAATCTTTCCGGCGGCGCGATCATTGGCGGTTGCCAGAAACCCTCGCTGGCCAGCCGAAGACGAGCCTCGCACACCCCTCCGACAGGAGCGGCTGTTTCGGGCTCGTCAAACAACGGGTGGGCACCGTCATCGGCGGGCCCGGCCCGCGTGCCGGGAATGGCGGCACGAACCTGCTCACTCGGCCAACAGGTGGCGGGTGATGGCGGCACGAAGGCCGTCGTGTCGGCTGCCCAGTGCGTGCGATGGATCGTTTCGCATCTCTGGCGGATAGAGCCAGACGGGCCGGCCAACGTGCTCCGGCGGCTCCCACTCGTACCGTGCCCAGATGTGGGCGTGCAGGTATGGAGCAGTCGGGCCAGAACGGTGGGATTCTCTCCCCTGAGCGCCGAGCCGACGCGGTCGTCCCGCCAGTGCGTCATCGCGCCATCCTGCCTGCCGGCCCACTGTGGATCAACCGGCGAGATCAAAGCTCCGCGCACCCCACCTGCACATCGAGAACTCTTGTGCCCCCATGACTTATGCGTATTGACCGGCACTTGGGTCCTCATCATCATCGACAGACTTTGGTTGATGCCCGGATCACGGGCTATCCGGCGGAGCGGGGCGATCGGATGACCAGACGAGGTCGACCGTGTCCTTTACGGAACTGGTCGGACGACCAGCCCGGGAACATGCCACCTGGACGGACGGCCCCTCGGGCTGGATGCTCAGACCCCGCTGCGCAGCTTCGCGGCGATCGCCGAGAGGCACAGCATCGCCGAGATGATGCCCACGGCAAGTACCAGCGACGACGCCCCGACTCCCGCCATCGACGCGATGTCGACGACCACCACACCGGCCGCGGCCGCGAAGGACGCAGCAGCCCAGCCGCGCTCCCCCCGCCGGACGAACTGACGGCCCAGAACGATCAACACGGCCGTGAGTGCGATGAAGGCGACAGTTCCGGCAAGCAGGTGCAGACCGGCATGCCAACTGAACGTCGCCGGAGTGTCGGTGGGCGTGCCGACGGGAAAGCCGCCGCCAGGGTCCATCGTGAAGACGCCCGCGAAGATGTAGCCGACACCGTACGTCGTGGCCAGCCGCGGCACCCAACGGCCAGGGACGATCCGGGCCAAACCCCGGGCTCCCGCGATGGCCAGCAGGCCCGCGACCAAGAAATTGGTGATCTGGATCCAACCGAGTGACCCGGTGGCCAACATGCTGAGCGGAAAACGCGTGAGGTCGAAACCGTCGCGGGTCGCGGCCTGAACAAGGGACACAGCGGCCCACAACGGACCGGACAGAACAAGCGCGCCCAGCAGGGTACGAGTGCCGTTCGAGGTCTTGTCGACGGTCCCAATCCGATTTGCTGCGGTGGCGGTCATGTCAGCCCTCCAGGGGGTTAGTGCGGTCGTTGACGATCACTGCTTGCGCACGACACTATGAGCCGGCCACCGCCGCGTACCAGGAACTAATGTCACTGCGTGTAGCGGGATCCGCTAGGCGTGAGCTGTGTGTCCACACCTGGCCAATAGCTCGACGGCCCTCTGGTTCAGCGTGCCGGAGGCGGAGCCACGGCTGCGTACGGTGCTGGCCATCGGCAGCATGGCGGCCCTGCTGACCGCGGTTGTCGTCGGGTCCGCCTCGTCACCCCGCCGATAGCCCAACGAAGGATCGACCGCCTTGGCCTTCGGCGGGTCGACGGTCAGTCCGGTAGGTCGGCGATCCGGGTCGACAGGGTGCGCAGCACCGTGAGTTCCTCGGGGCTGAGGTGATCTATCAACCGCGTGCGGACGGAGACGACGTGGTGCGGCGCGGCCCGTTCCAGAAGCTGGAAGCCGTCGTCGGTCAGGCGCAGGATGCAGCCGCGCGCGTCCTGCGGATCGGGCTCCTTGTCGATGAGCCCCCGGCCCTGCATCCGGGCCGCGTGGTGGGACAGCCGGCTGCGCGACCACTCCATCTTGGCGGCGAGGTCCTTGAGCGCCCATCGCCGGTTCGGCTTCTCCGACAGCGTGCTGAGCACCTCGTAGTCCGCCGGCGACAGCCCCGAATCGCGGGCCAGGTCGCGGCCGAGCCGGGCCGGCAGCGCCACCAGCATGCGGCGGAAGGCCCGCCAGGCCCGTTCTTCGTCCTCGCTGAGCCAGGGGGTGTTCACCTCGTCACCGTACACCTCGTTGACACGTCACAGAAACCGCGCGTACCTTCATTGACATGTCATCGAATACGTCGTCCGCGTCCCTGCACATCCTGGTCATCGTGGCTAGCACCCGCCCGGGGCGGCTGGCCCCCGCCATCACGGACTGGTTCGTCCGGGCCACCCTCCCGGAGACCGCCGATCGGGGAATCACTGTCGACATCGCCGACCTCGCGGACATCGGACTACCCCTGCTCGACGAGCCCGAGCATCCCGCCTCCGGCCACTACCTGCACCAGCACACCCGCGCCTGGAGCCGACGGGTGGCCGCGGCCGACGCCTTCGTGATCGTCACCCCGGAATACAACTACGGCATGCCGGCGGTGTTGAAGAACGCCGTCGACTTCCTCTACCAGGAATGGGCCTGGAAGCCGGTGGCGTTCGTCAGCTACGGCAACACCTCGGCGGGCACCCGATCGGTGCAGATGACCAAGCAGGTCGTCACAACCCTGAAGATGATGCCCATCGGCGCCACCGTGGCCCTGCGCATCGCGGACAGCATCCGCGACGGGCAGGTCGTCGAGTCGACCCGACTCGACGAAGCCGCCCGTGCGATGCTTCGTGAGCTGACCAGGGTCGCCTCCGTGATGCGGTCCCTGCGCACCGACACCGACACCGACGCCGGTGACGGTGTCGCCGGGCCGGTCGATGGGCTGAGCCTCGCCCGCGCCCACGCCGACGACCTGGCCGAACTGCTCGTGTTGCAGCGGTGCTGCTGGGTCCAGGAGGCACTCGCCAACGACACCCTCGACCTGCAGCCACTCCGCGAGACACTCGACGACCTACGCGCGTCCTTGTCGACCTGGCAGGTGTGGTGCGTACGCCGGAACGGCCGCCTCGTCGCCGCGGTCCGCGCCCGGGACCACGCCGGAACCTGGCTGATCGGTCGACTCATGGTGGCTCCCGACCAGACCGGGAACGGCATCGGCTCCTGGCTGCTGTCATACGTCGAGCAGCAGGCGCCCGCCGGAGTTGCCCGGTACGACCTGTTCACCGGCCACCGCAGCACGCGCAACATCGAACTCTACGAACGCGCCGGCTATGCCCTCACCACGACCGGTGGCACCCCGGACGGCAGCGTCCACCTCACCAAGCCGCGGCAGCGGGCCGCCTGAACCGCGTCACCCGGCTGGGCCTTCGATACGCCACGAGGACCCGGGCTCCGCCACCTAGCCGTCGCGGGGCAGGAGGGTGTTGACGGATCGAGCGCTACCGGCCGCGGGCCCCTCGGGCACCCTGATGCTCGGTTTGTCTTCTCCGAGGGTGCGTTGGGTGAGGATCCGTAGTGCGTCGGCCGAGGACGCGTCGTTCGGGGTGTAGATCTCGAGGCGGTGATCGGGGCTGTCGGGCTGCAGCCAGACTTGGTAGGCGATGCGCACCGCGCCGACCGTGGGGTGTTGGAGATGCATGTCACCCGTCGTGCAGTCGGCGACCTCACCGGTTGCCCACATGGAGGCGAACTGGTCGCTGCGCATGCTGAGTTCACCGATGAGGTTCGCCAGGCGTGCGTCGGTCGGGAACCGTCCAGCGGTCAGACGCAGGTAGGCGACGTGGACCCGGGCGAGTTCGTCCCAGTTGCGGTGTAGCTCCCTGGTGAGAGCGTCGAGGAAGAACATCCGCGGCATCGAGGGACGACGACCCGGGTCACGGGCCGCCTCGAAGTCCACGTGCTCGGCGAGCAGCGCATGTCCGGTGCGGTTCCAGGCGAGGACGTCGCCGCGTCGGCCCAGCACGATCGCTGGCGTCGCCTCGGCCAGTGATTCGAGCAGCGCGAGGACCCGGGGGTGGGGCTGCTCGGCTGGCGGTTCGACGAGGCCGGACCGGGAGGGCTGGCGGGCGAGATTGTGCAGGTGTCCGACCTCCACGTCGTCAAGTTCCAGGACCCGGGCGAGGGCGTCGAGAACCTGTTCGGAGGCCGTCTCGGCCTGGCCCTGCTCCAGCCGTGTGTAGTAGCCGGCGCTGACCCCCGCCAGGTGGGCGACTTCCTCGCGGCGCAGCCCCGGAACTCGACGGGCGCTCCCGTAGGTTCGTAGCCCGATCGCGTCTGGGGTGACCCGGTCGCGACGGCTCTTCAAGAATGCTCCGAGGCTTTCCATGACATCGAGACTAGGCGCCCGTCGTGGGTGGCCGGGTGTACCTGCCGGGTGTACCCAACCCAGGTGGCTGGCTGCTCCCGGCTTCGCGCTGCAACGTTGCCGACATGACGCAACGCACCTCACGCACGACAAACGGCCGAGCATGGCTCGGTTTGCTTGTCGTCCTCGGCCCGGTGCTCCTGGTCTCGATGGACGGGTCCATCTTGTTCCTCGCAATGCCACGAGTCAGTCAGGCTCTCAGCCCCAGCGCTGACCAGGCACTGTGGATTCTGGACATCTACGGCTTCGCGGTCGGCTCCCTGCTTGTCGCATTCGGGAACATCGGCGACCGCTACGGGCGACTCAAGCTGCTCATGCTCGGCGCGCTCTTCTTCGGCATCGGTTCGGCCGCCGCCGCGCTCGCCCCGACACCGGTGCTACTCATCGCCGCCCGTGCCGTGATGGGAATCGCCGGCGCGACCTTGCTTCCATCCGCCTTGGCGGTGCTCAGTGAGCTGTTCACCGACCCGAAGCGTCGGGCCCGGGCCATTGGCATCTTCGCCGCGGGATTCGCCGCGGGATTCGCCATCGGACCGGTCATCGGTGGTGTGCTGCTGGAACACTTCTGGTGGGGTTCGGTGTTCCTGATCAACCTGCCGCTCATCGCGCTGTTCCTGTGTTTCGCACCCATGCTGCTCAGCGAGGTACGAACGACCCGTCCCGGGCGAGTCGACCCGATGAGCGTCGTGACCTCCGCGGTCGGTCTGCTGCTGGCGATCTACGGGCTCAAACACGCTGCCGCCGAGGGCCTCTCCGTATCGGCGGCGCTCGCCGGGCTCATGGGGATCGCCGTGCTGGCATGGTTCGGCGTCCGGCAACGACACCTGGACCATCCACTCATCGACTTCTCGCTCTTCCGGGATCGAGTCTTCACCATTGCGGTGATCACCGGGCTGCTGCCGCTGGCCGCGTGGTCAGCAGCCGCCTACCTGGCCGGCATCTACCTGCAGTCCGTCCTCGACCTTCCGGTCCTGCAGGCCGCCTTGCTGGCGCTGCCGGGAGCCGGCGTGCTCATCACGACCTGCGTCGTCGCCCCCGCGGTGGTCGACCGCGTGGGAAAGCGCTTCGCGTTGCTTGTCTGCCACTTCTCCATCGCCGGCGGGCTGCTCCTGCTCCTGCCCACCACCATCAATGGCGGGATCGGCTGGTACGTCGCTTCCACCGCGGTCGCTGGCATCGGCTATGGCATCTCCTTCGCGGTCGTCGCTGACACCGCCGTCGGCGCCGTCCCGGCCGAGCGAGCAGGCTCAGCAGGCGCGATCGCCGAGACCAGCAACGAGATCGGAAACGCCCTGGGCGTTGCGCTGCTCGGCTCCCTGGCAGCACTGCTGTTCCGGCTCCAAGGACCCGACCTCGCACCGACCCTGGACGAAACGCTTCAGCTCACCGGCCTGGCCGGCGCGTTGATCACCGACGCGAGTTCGGCCTTCCTCACCGGCATGCACGTGGTCGCGGCGGTAGCCAGTTTGGCGCATCTCGTACTCGGCCTCATCGCACTCCGCTGGCTACCCCGTCCGGCCAGGGACGACATCCCGGCTGACGGCGCGGCGGTCGTGGCGCGATGACCCATGCCACCGCACGGCTCGCCATGGAGGTCGACGCATCCATCGGTCTGCATGAATGAAGCCCAGCTCGGGAACCTGTCCTGAGCTGGGCTTCACGCTGGAGCGGGTGACGGGAATCGAACCCGCACTGTCAGCTTGGGAAGCTGATGTTCTGCCATTGAACTACACCCGCGGGCGGACCCACTGTACCTGGTCGGTCGGCGGGCCGCACCCACGTACCCCCGCGGGCCGGGCGGCGTGCCGCCGGCCAGGCAAGCCCGACCCGATTACGTTGCGCGACAGCAAGAATGCGACAGCTACCTATGTTCAAGTTGCTCGATAGCTTGTAACGTCTCCTGCACATTTCGGGCCGGTGCGATACAACCCCCTGATCGCACCGTCAGGAGAAGAGGTGCCCATGGGGCTGCGTCAGTACCTGCCGACCTGGCGATCCGCCGGTGTCGCGTCCACCTCCCTCGTCCTCGCGCTCGGCACCGCCGGGGTTGGCGTCGTCGCCAGCCCGGCCGCCGCGCTGGCGGCCGACCCGCACGGCTGCGAGACCGCCACCGGCCACGACGACCACACGGCACGGGTACGGCCCGGGACGCCGGTCGCCCACGACCCGGCCGAACTGACCCCCACCCAGGTCGCCCAGCGCGAGTCGGAACTCGCCACCATCCTGCGCGAGCGGTCCCGCGCCAGGGCGGAGGGCCCAGCCGCTCCGCTCGCGTCGATCACCATTCCGGTGGTCGTCCACGTCATCCAGGAGAACAGCACCCGGGCCGGGGGCAACATCCCGGACTCGATGATCAACTCACAGATCACCGTGCTGAACCAGTCCTTCGCCGGCTCGACCGGCGGCGCGGCCACCGCCTTCGGGTTCCAACTACAGAGCATCAACCGGGTGGTCAACCCGTCGTGGTACCCGATCGTGCAGGGCTCCTCCGCCGAGCGGTCGATGAAGAGCAGCCTCCGCCAGGGCGGCAAGGGCACCCTCAACCTCTACCTGGGTGAGCTGAGCGACGGACTGCTCGGCTGGGCCACCTTCCCGACGCGACGGTTGAGCAGCCAGGACGGCGTGGTCGCGCTCAACGAGTCACTGCCCGGCGGCACCGCCACCAACTACAACCAGGGCGACACCGGCACCCACGAGGTGGGGCACTGGCTGAACCTCTACCACACCTTCCAGGGCGGCTGCTCCGGCTCCGGTGACCAGGTGTCGGACACCCCCGCCGAGGCGTCGCCGGCCTACCAGTGCCCGACCGGCCGGGACACCTGCTCCGCCCCGGGCCTCGACCCGATCCGCAACTTCATGGACTACACCTACGACTCGTGCATGTACCAGTTCACGTCGGGCCAGGCCAGCCGGATGCTTACCGCGTGGAACGCGTACCGCGCGTCCTGACCGAACCCTCGACGGTGCCGGCTCCGACTCACGGGGCCGGCACCGCCGTTTCCAGCGGAACCTGCTTTCCCACCGGCACCTGGTTGACGCGGCGCGGGCGGGCCCGCCGTGAACCGCCGGACCCCCGAGCCGGGGAAGGCGCCGCCGACGGGTCGAGCCAGACCTGCACCGCGGGACGCTCGGCGGGCCGGCCGGTCAGCGGACCAGGGCCGTCACCACGGCGGGCCAGCATCGCCACGTCCACCGTGAACTCGAAGAGCCGCCAGTCCACCTGCGGTGCCGCCCGCAGCGTGTCGGCCAGCTCGGCCACCCGCGCCTCGTCGGTCACCGGACGGGCCCGACCGGCGACGTACGCCTCGTCGTCGCTGTCCTCGGGAGGAAACGAGTGCAGAGCGTAGCGGCCGTCGCGTTCGAGATCCCGCCGTTTGGGCGAGTCGACCACGAAACAGTAGAGCCCGTCGGGGGTGATCACGGGGGAGACGGGATGCACCCGCGGCCCACCATCCGCGCGCACCGTCGCGAGGTAGCCGAGGCCCGGTCCGTACTGCTGGAGAAGGCCGCGGATGCTCTCGGCGAGGCGGGGCTCGTCGGAGGCGAATTCGGTCCAGGAAGCCATGTGATCAGTCTATCGAACACCTGTACGAGGAGCCACCGCGACACGGCGGGTCCCCCGGTCGGATGACCGAGCCGGCCCGGCCGATATGGTGGCGCAATGCTGCTCTCGGACCGGGACCTGGTGCTCGAGATCAAGGCGGGCAACCTGGGCCTCGACCCGTTCGAGCCCGCCCTGGTGCAGCCGTCGAGCATCGACGTCCGACTGGACCGGCTGTTCCGGGTCTTCAACAACCACCTCTACACCCACATCGACCCGGCGGAGCGGCAGGACGACCTCACCTCGGAGGTGGAGGTCCCCGGCGGCGACCCGTTCGTGCTACACCCGGGCGAGTTCGTGCTCGCGTCCACGCTTGAGGTCATCTCGCTGGGCGACCAGCTCGCCGGCCGACTGGAGGGGAAGAGTTCACTCGGCAGGCTCGGCCTGCTCACGCACTCGACCGCCGGATTCATCGACCCCGGCTTCTCGGGGCACGTCACGCTGGAGCTGTCGAACGTCGCCAACCTGCCGATCACCCTGTGGCCGGGGATGAAGATCGGCCAGTTGTGCATCTTCCGGCTGTCGTCACCGGCCGAGCACCCGTACGGCTCCGAGGTCTACGGCTCGCGGTACCAGCACCAGCGCGGGCCGACGCCGAGCCGGTCCTGGCGGAACTGGCGGACCTGGCCACCCAACCACTGAGCCACGCGGCCCGCTGCACACCTGAGCGTCGAACGGCCCCTTCCCAGGCGCGAAACGCGATAGGAAGGGGCCGTTCGATAACCTATGGGCGGCCGTAACCCACGATGCTGCCGTCGTCGACCCGCTTCATCCGGACGTGGTCACCGCTCTGCGGTGCGTGGACAATCCACCCGCCACCCACGTACATCCCGACGTGCGAGAGGCCGCTGTAGAACACCATGTCACCGGGCTGAAGTTGGCTCCGGCTGACCCGTTTGGTGCGGTTGTACTGCTGGGCCGCGTTGTGCGGCAGGCTGACACCGACCTGGGCCCAGGCCCGCAGCATCAGGCCGGAGCAGTCGTACGAACTGGGTCCGTCCGAGCCCCAGTAGTACGGCTTACCGATCTGGGCACAGGCGAACTTCACCACCTTGCCGGAGTCGCCACCGGGATAGACCGCGGGACACGGTGCCGGCCGGAACACCCCACCGCCACCATTGCCGTACGCCTGGATGCGCAGCTTCTGCAACCGGTCGACCTCGGCGTTGATCTCCTTGGCCTTGGCCCCCAACTCGGCCTCGGACTTGGCGAGCTGGGCGATGAGCAGGTCCAGCGGCGCCTTCTGCTCCTCGTACTTGTGCTTGAGTTCGACCGCGGCCCGCACCTCGCGCTGCCGGTTGCGGCTGTACTGGTCGAGGATCTCCAGCCCGTCCATCAGGCCGGTCGGGCTGCCTGTGGTGAGCAGCGCGTTCACCACCGATGCCTGGTCACCCTTGTAGGCGTTGGCGGCCAGTCCACCGATCTTTCCGGTGACCCGGTCGACCTCGGCCTGCAGCGGCGCGATCTTCTTGGCCAGCGCGTCGGCCTGCTTGCGCTTCGCGCCCAGCTCCTGGCGGGCTGCGTTGTGCTGCTCGATGACCGGTTCGAGCTTGTTCCAGGCGACGTCGATCTGCTTCTCGATCTCTGTCACCGACGGTTCGGCCTGGGCCGGCGCGGCGCCGACAAGCGTGATCGCGAGTCCGGCGATCGCACTGAGGGCGGTGGACAGGACGGACCAACGCGGACGCGACCGGGCGGCGCGTCGACCGGCAATCGCCGGACGAGCGGGCCGCGGTCGCCAGGCATGGCTAGCCACCGAGGCTGATACTCCTTCTCCCCTGCTCCGCCTACCGGGTTAGCTGACGGGTTCGGACGGAAGAGAAACGCCCTACCGCAGGTTCTGCGGATTCACCCCGGTGGTGCGTGGGTCCCCGGTTCGCACGTCGACGATTCGGCGTATCGAGTTGTCGTCGTCCCGGTTGGACTGACCGTCACCGCTCGACGGTGACCAAGAGTAGGCAGGGCGCCTGATGGACGCAAGCCCGGAGACCCGGTGCGTCGTTTAACACTCCGGGCTGTGACACAACGTCACGTCATGAAGGTTTCTTGCATTCGCCTACTTCGAATCGACATCTGTTGACGTGAACCACGATCGCGGGCCAGGGTGACCAGGAAGCATCCCCGGAACCAGGAGGTCCGATGCACCGTCCCGAACCCCCACCGGGCGGCCGTGTCCTGATCGCCACGGCACTGGTCGCGGTGGCGACACTCGTCCCGGCCGGCGGACCGGCCACCGCCGACCCCGGTACCGACGGCCGGCAGCGGGCGTACGCCCGGGCCGCGACCGAGTACGGCGTACCGGAAAGCGTGCTCCTCGGCGTCTCCTACCTGGAGTCCCGGTGGAACACAAACGCGGGCACCCCCAGCACGGCGGCCGGCTACGGACCCATGCACCTCACCGACGCGCGACACGTGCGCAACCAGCCCCGGTCCGGCCACTACGGCCCGGCGGAGGATCCGCGCGGCGACTCGGCCCGGCCCGCGCTCGACGCTCACCGGCCAGTCGCCGACCCCGCACCGGACGCCCCCGCCCTGCAGACCATGGACGCCGCGGCGCGCCTCACCGGAGCCGACCCGGCGGCCCTGCGTACCGACCCGACCAGCAACATCCGCGGCGGCGCCGCACTGCTCACCGCGTACCAGAAGGCGCTGGGCGGGCCGGTCGGTGCCGGCAGCGACCCGGCAGCCTGGTTCGGCGCGGTCGCCCGGTACTCCGGCGCGGAGACCACGGACGCGGCGGCGGCGTTCGCCAACGAGGTGTACGCGACAATCAAGGCCGGCGCGGAACGGACCACCGACGACGGGCATCGGCTGCGGCTGCCCGCCCGGGCGGTCGAACCGGCGCGGTCGTGGCTCGGCCGGGTCGGACTACGCGCACCGAAACCGCGCCCGGACGGGCTGGAATGCCCGACCACCATCTCCTGCGAGTGGATCCCCGCGCCGTACGAGCAGTACGGCCCGACGGTCGGCGACTACGGCAACCACGACCTGTCCGACCGGCCGGGCCGGCAGAAGATCGAGTACATCGTCATCCACGACACCGAGGGCAGCTACGCCACCACGCTCGACCTGGTGCAGGACCCGACCTACGTGAGCTGGCACTACACGCTGCGCTCGGTGGACGGCCACATCGCCCAGCACGTGAAGACGAAGGACGTGGCCTGGCACGCCGGCAACTGGTACGTCAACGCCAAGTCGATCGGCCTGGAGCACGAGGGATTCGCCGCCCAGGGCACCTGGTACACCGAGGCGATGTACCGCAACTCGGCCAAGCTGGTCCGCTACCTCGCCACCAGCCTCGGCATCCCGCTGGACCGGCAGCACATCATCGGCCACGACAACGTGCCCGGCATCACGCCCGCCGCGGTCGCCGGCATGCACTGGGATCCGGGCCCGTACTGGGACTGGTCGCACTACTTCGACCTGCTGCGGGCGCCGTTCTGGGGCACCGGCTGGACCAAGGGTGGCGCGGTCACCATCGACCCCGACTTCGCCACCCACCGGCCGGCCTTCGTCGGCTGCGACGCGCCCGGTGACCCCTGCCCGTCCCGCGGATCATCATCGGTGGTGTTGCGCACCGAGCCGCGCACCGACGCCCCGCTGCTGAACGACCTCGGCCTGCGTCCCGACGGGACGCCGAACACCATGCACGTCTCCGACCACGGCTCGCGGGTCTCCGCCGGCCAGACGTACGCGGTGGCGGAACGCCGTGGTGACTGGACGGCCATCTGGTATCTCGGCCAGCAGGGCTGGTTCCACAATCCGGCCACCAAGCCCACCGCGAAGTGGTCGATCGGCCTGGTCGCCGCGCCGAAGGCCGGGCGGACCAGCATCCCGGTGTACGGCCGGGCGTACCCGGAGGAGGCGGCGTATCCCGAAGGTGTGCCGTACCAGACGATCACGCCGTTGCAGTACACACTTCCGGCCGGCCAGCGGTACGTGGTCGGTGGGCTGCCGGGCAGCGAGTACTACCGGGCGACGACCGTCGACGGCTCCTCACCCGGCGACTGGACCGTCATCCGGGGCGAGACGCGGTACGTGCAGATCCAGTTCGGTCACCGGATCATGTTCGTCAACATGGCGGACGTGACCCTGCTGCCGTCACCCCTCGGCGCGCCGTAACCCACCATGATCGACTCGGTGTGCGGCATGTCGGGGAGTTACCGCCCGACCAATACCCCGATATGCCGCACACGGAGTCGATCAACCTGCGCGGGTCACGGCGCCAACGCGACCTGGGGCGGACACCATGTGGTGTCCGCCCCAGGTCACGTTGGCAGAGCGGTGTCTGCCCCAGGTCACGTCAGTAGACGCGGCGGTAGCCGGCGACCGGCTGGTAGCTGACCGAACTCACCTGGACCGGCTTGCCGGTCCGCGGTGCGTGAACCATCTGCCCGTTGCCGAGGTAGAGCCCGACATGGTGCAGGTCGCTGTAGAAGAAGACGAGGTCACCGGGGCGCGCCTCGGAGCTGCTGATGGCCCGGCCCTCGCGCCACTGGGAGCCGGTGTGGTGGGTCAACGAGATGCCGGCGGCCTTGTACGCGTACTGGGTGAGACCGGAGCAGTCGAACGAGTTCGGACCGGTCGCCCCCCACACGTACGGGTCACCGACCTGGGCGCACGCCGTCCTGATGGCGGTGGAGGCGGCGCTGCTCACCACGCCCTTGATCGTGGGGCAGCCGGTCACCTTGACCACCGTCTTGGGCAGCGACGCGGTGAGGGTCTTGATCTCCCCGTCGATCTGCTTCTTCTTGGCGGCCAGCTCGGCGTCCTGCTTCGCGAGCTGCTGCACCAGCGCGTCCAGCTTGGACTTCTCCCCGGCCAGCTTGTCGCGCGCGGCCACCACCCCGGCGATCTGCCGCTTCTCGTCGGCGGCCAACTGGTCGAGCAGCGTGAGCTGCTGGGCCAGCAGGTTGGGGTCGCCGCTTTCGAGCAGCGCGTTGACGTCCGATGTCGGACCGGTCTTGTAGTAGCGGATGGCCAGGGTGCCGACCTTCTGCATGGCGAGTTCGCTCTGCGCGGTCAGCGGATCGATCTTGGCCTGCAGTTCCTTGACCTTCTTGCGGTTCACGCCGAGTTGGCTGTGCACCTTGTTGTAGGCCTCGATGGTGGGCTCAAGCTGCTCCCACTTCTTGTCGATCTGCGCCTCGATCTCATCGACCGAGGGCTCGGCCTGCGCGGGTACGCCCTGGGCGAGCAGCCCGACGCAGGCCAGCAAAATGACCGCGAGAACGCGGTGTGCGGCGCGTCGAGTCCCGCGCCGCGACGGAATCTGTTCCACCGGGCAGCGACTCCTATTCGGAAATCCGATCGCCGGGCGCCTCCGCCGAGGGCAGGGGAGGCAACGGTCCACAGCGACCGGTGCATCACGTTAGGGACTCATCGAGGCTGAATCAAGGCGAGTCAGGCATTCTCTCCCGTGCGCTGTCACGCCGACACGCTGTGTGGCGCCGGGCCGATTCTTCCACCGCCGACAGGACTCTCGGTGACGCCATCGGCACCCTTCGTGCCGCCACCGGAGGACGCGCCACCACCCGCACCGCCACCGGAGGCCGCGCCACCACCCGCACCGCCACCGGAGACCGCGCCACCACCCGCACCGCCACTCGCGGTCCCGTCACCGGGCGCGGCACCCGAGCCGACCACAGCGGTGAGCACGTCGTCCAATGTGACCACACCGAGCGGCGCCCGCCCGTCGCTGACCAGCACCATGTGCCGGCGCTCCCGGCGCATTGCCAACAGCAGATCGGCGAGCGTACGGTCCGGCGGCACCACCGCCAACGGACGCACGAGATCGGTCGGGACCGGCGCCCGGCGGTCCGCCCCCCGCGCCCCCAGCACGTCCTTGACGTGTACGAACCCCACCACCCGGCGGGTGGCCCGCTGCACCACCGGGAACCGCGACCGACCGGTACGGGTGGCCAGCACCTCCAGCGACGCCGGTGACACGTCGTCAGCCACCGTGGTCACGGTCGACCACGGCCGCAGCGCGTCCCCGGCCGTCCGGCGATGCAACGCCAGCGCGCCGGTGATCCGGGCGTGTTCCTCGGAGCCGAGCAGTCCCTCGGTCCGCGCCTGGGCGACCAGTCCAGCCAGTTCCTCGGCGGTGAAGACCGTCTTGACGGCCTCGGCAGCCTCGATCCGCCACAGTCGCAACACCTGGCGCGACGCCCATTTCATCGCCACCAGCACCGGCTTGGTGGCCAGACAGAACGCGAGCATCGCCGGCGCCAACCACAACGCGGAAGGCTCCGGACCGGCCAGGGTCAGGTTCTTCGGCACCATCTCGCCGACCACCGTGTGCAGGAACACCACCGCGCCGAGGGCAAGCACGAAGGCGATCGGGTGGACCGCCTGGGACGGCAACCCGGCCGCCTCGAACGGCGCCTCCAGCAGGTGCGCCACCGCCGGCTCGGCGATCGCGCCGAGCCCCAGCGAACAGATCGTGATGCCGAGCTGGGCACCCGCGATCATCAACGGGATCTGGTTCATCGCGGACAGCGCCCACCGGGCCCGCCTGCTGGTCGCCGCCAGCGGTTCTATGACCGTACGGCGGGACGCGATCAACGCGAACTCGGAACCCACGAAGAACGCGTTGCCGAGCAGCAGAACCCCCGTGACCAGCAGCTCAGTCATGCTCGTCGGGCTCCTCGGGGGCGACCACCCGGACCTGCTCGACGCGGTGCCGCTCCACCTCGACCACGGTGAACTCGTAGCCCCCGTCCAGCACCGTCTCGCCGGGTAACGGGATGTGTCCCAGGCGGGCCATGAGGAACCCGGCGAGCGTCTCGTACGGTCCGTCCGGCAGCCGGAAGCCGGTCTGCTCCGTCAGCTCGTCGGCCCGGAGCAACCCGTCGACCAGCACCGTGCGCACCCCGCCCGGGATGGTCAGCTCCAGCCGTCCGCTGTCCTCCGTCGCCGCCGGGTCGAACTCGTCCGCGATCTCACCGACCAGCTCCTCGACCAGGTCCTCGACCGTGACGACGCCGTCCGTACCGCCGTACTCGTCCACCACGATCGCCAGGTCGGCGCCGGCCGACCGCAACGCGGCCAGCACGCCGTCCAGATCGAGGCTCTCCGGAACATAGACAGGCTCGCGGGCCACCGCGGCCACCGTCGTGGTCGCCCGCCGCGCCAGCGGTACGCCCAGCGCGTCCGGCACCCCGGCCACCCCGGTCACCAGGTCCAGCGTCTCCTCGTACACCGGGAAGCGGGTGCGGCCCGTCTCCCGCGACAGCGCGACCAGCTCGGCCACCGTGGCGTCGGAGCGCAGTGCCACCACGTCGACGCGCGGTGTCATCGCCTCGGCGGCCCGCTTGTCCGCGAACCGGATGGTGCGCTGCAGCAGCCGGGCCGTCTCCGGCGGCAACGCGCCGGCCCGCGCGGAGATGGCGGCCAGCAGCCCCAGTTCCTCCGCCGACCGGGCACTTGCCAGTTCCTCCTGCGGTTCCACGCCGAGCCGGCGGACCAGCCAGTTCGCCGAGTTGTTCAGGGCCCGGATCAACCCGCGGCAGCTCCGGGAGAAGCGACGCATCGGCGCGGCGGTCACCAGCGCCGCGGGCATCGGCCGGGCCAGCGCGGCGTTCTTCGGCACCAACTCACCGAAGAGCATCGAGATCAGGGTGGCCAGCGCCAAGGCGAGCACCGGGGTGATCTGTCCGGTGGCTCCGCCGGCGATCGGTCGCACCGCGGGGGCGAACAGCTTGGCCAGCGCGGGCGCGGCCAGATAGCCGGTGAGCAGGGCCGTGATGGTGATGCCCAACTGCGCGCCGGAAAGCTGGAAGGACAGCTCGCGTAGGGCCGAACGGACGGTCCGGGCTCGCCGGTCACCGGCCGCCGCCCGCTTGTCGATCTCGGACCGGTCGACGGTAACCAGGGCGAACTCGGCCGCCACGAAGAACGCATTGCCCGCGGTCAGCAGGACGAAGCCCAGTAGCGGGAGCAATGTGGTCAGGATCAGGACATCGATGATCGGGTCACCTCGGCGTCGATTCTTCCACGCCCCGGCCAGCCCGAGCGGGCTGCCCGGCGTGCGTTTGGCACCGGCTGGGTACGGTCGGGACCATGACGACACTGACCTTGGCCGAGGAACTCGCCCTGCTGTCGTACACGGTGGAAGGCACCGCGGAGGTCGGCCAGCCGGGGCTGGACTACGGCCTGGCTGGCGCCCTGCTGCTGGAACTGACGCTGGCCGAGCGGATCGACGTGGTGGACGGCCGGGTGGTGCTGACGGACCCGACGCGGACCGGGCATCCGCTGCTCGACCGGGCGCTGGACCAGATCGGCGGCGAGGCTAAGCGGCGCAAACCCAAGGACTGGATCAACCGGCTCGGCAAGGGCCTGCGTGACCAGGTCCTCGACCACCTCGTCGCCATGGGCATCCTGCACGTGGAGAAGGACCGGGTACTGGGGTTGTTTCCGCGCACCCGGTTCCCGTCCCCGCACGGCATGGACCCGGCGGCGGAGACCGAGGCCCGGCAGCGGCTGGCGGCCGCCATCCGGCCCGGCGCCACCGTCCCGCCGCGCACCGGCGCGCTGTGCAGTCTGGTCCGGGCCGTGGGCCTGGATCGGAAGGTCTTCCGGGACCAACCGCGACGCGAGGTGCGGGCGCGGCTCAAGGAGATCAGCGAGGGCGACTGGGCGTCCGCCGCCGTCAAGCGGGCGATCGACGACACTCAGGCCGCGATGATCGCCGTCATCACCGCCGCGACCGTCTCGACGTCGGCGGCAAGCAACTGATCCGACGACCGCCGGGCGGGTCGCCGCCGCTGGCCGGGTGCCCGGCGCCGCCGGTCGCCGACCTCGGCACGGCTCCGACGCTGGTAAGCCGTGCCGCTGGCTCCCATCGGGCGGATCGCCTGGATCGGGGTGTGGTTTTCCGCGACGTCCCGCGGCGCCGCTCAGCCGGCGGCCGGCGTGACGGCGTCGCGCTCCGCTGGCGCCCCGGGGTCGGGTTTGACCGAGCGGAGCAGCACGGTCGCCACGTCCACCACCTCGACCTGCTCGGCGGCACCCTTGCCGGTCACCCCGTCGCCGATCATCGTGTAGCAGAACGGGCAGCCCACGGCGATCGTTTCCGCGCCTGTGGAAAGCGCCTCCTCGACCCGTTCCACGTTGATCCGCTTACCGATCTTCTCTTCCATCCACATCCGGGCACCACCGGCCCCGCAGCAGAAGGACCGCTCGCTGTTGCGCGGCATCTCGGTGAGGCCGTCCTGCGCCGCGGCCCCCAGCACCTCGCGCGGCGCGGCGAACACCCGGTTGTGTCGTCCCAGGTAGCACGGATCGTGGTAGGTCAGCCCGCCGTCCACCGGCTGCACCGGGGTGAGCTTGCCCGTCTCGACGAGATGGGCCAGGAGCTGGGTGTGGTGCACCACCTCGAAGTCGCCGCCGAGCTGCCCGTACTCGTTGCCGAGGGTGTTGAAGCAGTGCGGGCAGGTTGCGACGATCTTGCGCTTGGTCTTCTCGCGGTCGCCGAACGCCTCGTTCAGGGTCTCCACGTTCTGCTGGGCCAGCATCTGGAAGACGAACTCGTTGCCGATCCGGCGGGCCGGGTCGCCGCTGCACGTCTCGCCCTCACCGAGGATCGCGAATTTCACCCCGGCCTCGTGCAGCAGGGTCGCCACGGCACGGGTGGTCTTCTTCGCCCGGTCCTCGAACGCCCCGGCGCAGCCCACCCAGAACAGGTACTCGAAGTCGTCCGCCTCGCCGACCCGGGGCACCTCGAAGTCGAGTCCCTTGGTCCAGTCCTCGCGGGTGTTCTGCGGGGCGCCCCACGGGTTGCCCTTGTTCTCCAGGTTGCGGAGCATCACGCCGGCCTCGGCCGGGAAGCTGGATTCGATAAGCACCTGGTAGCGGCGCATGTCGACGATGTGATCCACATGTTCGATGTCGACCGGACACTGCTCCACGCAGGCGCCGCAGGTGGTGCAGGACCACAGCACGTCCGGATCGATGACGCCGTTCTCCTCGGCGGTGCCGATCAACGGCTTCTCCGCCTCGGCCAGCGCCAGGACGTCCACGTGGGCGAGCTGGGCGGCGGTGGCCTTCTCCTCGCCGGTGAGGTCCTTGCCGCCGCCGGCCAACAGGTAGGGCGCCTTCGCGTACGCGTGGTCGCGCAGGCTCAGCACCAGCAGCTTCGGCGACAGTGGCTTGCCGGTGTTCCAGGCCGGGCACTGCGACTGGCAGCGACCACACTCGGTGCAGGTGCTGAAGTCGAGCAGGCCCTTCCAGGTGAACTGCTCCACCTGGGAGACGCCGAACTGGTCCTTTTCCGGGTCGGCCTCCTCGAAGTCGAGGGGCTTGCCGTCGGACATCATCGGCCGCAGCGCCCCCAGCCCGGAAGCGGTGGCCGGTACGGCGGTCGGGTTGCGCTTGAAGAAGATGTTGGGGAAGGCCAGGAAGCGGTGCCAGGCCACACCCATCGTGACGTTCAGGGAGATCACGATGACCCAGGTCATTGAGATCACGATCTTGATGAGCGCGGCGACGCTCGGACCAGCCTCCCAGGCCGGCAGTACCGCGCCGACAGCGTGGCTGACCGGAGTGGCCCAGGCCGGGAACTCGAAGTGGTCGTTCGCCACCTTGAAGCCCCGGATCAGGAAGCCGAAGACCAGGACGAGCAGGACCACCCACTCGACGAAATAGCCCTGCCACATCGTCGATCCAGTGAAGCGGGACCGGCCGCCGGGTCGGGTCGGCCGGTTGCGCAGCCGGATGACCATGAGCACCAGGATGCCGACCAGGCCGAGCACCCCGATGATCTCGGTGACCAGCCCGTACACCACCCAATGCCCGACCAGCGGCAGGCCACCGGTGGGGGTGACGACCTCGAAGTACGCCTCGAGCACCAGCAGCGACAGGACGATGAATCCGACCATCACCGCCCAGTGCGCCGCACCCACCACGCTCCAGCGCAGCATCCGGGTGTGCCCGAGCGTCTCGACAAGCATGGCGCGGGTCCGGGCGCCCTTGTCGGTGAACCGCTCGGGGTCGGGCTGCCCCAGCCGGACGACGGCCACCATGCGCTTCACCGCGCGTACCGCCAGCCACACCGCGACGGCGGTGATGGCGGCGGCGAGGATCGTCGTGACGATCTGGACGCTGCCCATGCGTTCCTCCCGGTCCTGCGCGGCGGCGAACGGCTGGTGACCGCGGGTGTGGTCACCGTTGCAGCCTACGCGTCTGGTTACCGATCGGTAACGTGAGGAACCTCGCAGGCCGGGCCGTCGTGCTCAGCACACACCTTAGGGGTGCCGGCCCGGGCGGGTCGCGGCGCCGTCAGCGCCTCGTCAACGCCAGCGGGACAGCAGGATCAGGGAGGCGACCATCGCCCCGAAACCGACCGCCAGGTTCCAGTACTGCCAGCTCGCCACCGGGTAGGCCGTCTCGGACAGGTAGTAGACGACAAGCCAGCCGATACCGAAGACGATCAGCGATACGGCGGTGATCGGCAACCAGATCGGGCTGGGCTTGCGGGTCGCCGCGGTCGCGGTCGGGCGGACGTCCGACGGCGGCGTGTACACCTTCTTCTTGCGGACCTGCGACTTTGGCACGACGCTCTCCTGAGGGGGTGTTGACCTCGTCCGGCCTACAACCGGGCGCGGGGGCGACGGTCCATGGCCAATAATGTTCGACAGCTAGCGTAGTCGCGGCAGGCGGCTCAGGCCACGAACGGGGTCATTCGGTTGCGGCGGGTGAGGGCGGGCAGCCGCCCACGCTTGCGGCGAGAGTAGCCACCGGCAGGTGAGAGACTTGTCATCGGGCCCACCGGCAGGGGCTACTGAGCAGGAACTACCTGGCGGAGAGGGAAGGGAAGCCTCGGTGGAATACACCTCCGGCGCCGCATCCTGGCGCAAGGCGTTCCTGCGCGCTGGCGTGGGGCTGTTGCCCCGCCGCCGGGGAACCCGCCGTACCGCCTGGTCGGTCGGGGTCCCGCTGATCGCGCTCTCCGCTGGCCTGCTCTTCACCACCACCGCCACCACGGCGGGTGGCACCTCGCTGCGGGAGGACCGGCGGCCCCAATTGGCGCAACTGCTGGAGGAGCGGAAGCAGCAGGTCGCGGCCACCGAGGACGAAGCCGCCGCGTTACGCGCCGAGGTGGAACGGCAGACCGAGGCGCTGGCTGGGTCGGACGCGCCGATCGCGACCCAACGGGACCGGGCGGCCGCGGTCCGGCAGGCCGCGGGTTTCACCGCCCTTGCCGGCCCGGGCGTCATCGTGTCCCTCGACGACGCCCCGACCAGCGCCGACGGTGCCCTGCCGGCCGGCGTCAGCAACGACGATCTGGTGGTGCACCAGCAAGACGTCCAGGCCGTGGTCAACGCGCTCTGGGCCGGTGGTGCCGAGGCAATGTCGATCATGGATGTCCGAGTGTTGACGACGAGCGCGGTACGGTGCGTAGGAAACACGCTCCTGCTGCACGGAAACGTCTATTCGCCGCCATTCGTCATCAAGGCCATTGGGGATCCGGTGAAGCTCCGTAACGCGCTCGCCGCGTCCGAGGGGGTGGGCAACTTCAAGAATGCCGTCGCCCACTACAAGCTCGGATATCGTGAAACCGTCGCCGACATCACCGTGCCGGCGTTCGAAGGGTCGAGCACCCTCCGCTCCGCCGAGGTGCCCCGATGAGCCCCAGCCGCGAGCCGACCGAGCCCAGTGGACCGCCGGACGCGGGTAGCGGTCGCCATCGCGCCCTCAATCTCGATGATCCGACCGCGTTCCTCACCCGGACCGACGACCCGGCGGGACTACCGGTTGCCGGACGTGGACCAGACCTACCCACCGCCGGACGAGCCCCGGACCTACCCACCGCCGGACGAGCCCCGGACCTACCCACCGCCGGACGAGCCCCGGAGAGTGCGGGGGCCGGGCCGGCCGCGGGCAGAGCCCGGCCCACCCCGCCGCACGGTCGCCAGCCTGGTCACCACCCTGACAGCGAGGGGCAGGTCCGCCCTTCGGCCCCCGACCAGCAGGACCGGCGGCCGGCAGCGACGCGGAAGGAAACGCGGGCGCCCCAGCGGACCGACCCGGCGCCATCCACGACCGCCCGCGCACCGCGCCCCGACAGCGGCAACCAGGCGCCTGCCCGAGAGCAGATCTCCTGGTGGGAGCCGGCCAAGCCGTCGACGGCCCGCACTCCGACGTCCGCCACGCCGCCGGGCACACCGGCGGCCAGGCCCTCGACGCCCACGGACCCGCCGTCGAGCAACGACGCGGGTGGGACGTCGACCGCGCGGGTCCCGGCGGCGGACCGGCACCGTCCACCCCTGGCCTGGCCTGGCCGGGTGACCGACCTGCCCGCCAGTGAACGGTCCCGCGGCTCGGTCGACCCCGGCCCCTGGGCACCGGCGCGGACCGCGGGCCCCGTGGCCACCGGGACCGTACGACCGGACAGTTCTTCGGCCGGCGGAACGGCGACCGGTGGACGTGCGGCGAGACCCGGTGCGAATGGAACGCCCGCGGCGCCGACGTCCGGCGGCCAGTCCACGCCACCGACGTCACCCCGGCAGCCGGCGGCACCACCGAACGGCCGACCGCGGGCCGGCGGCGCCGGTGCCGCTCCGCACCCGCCCGGCCGGCGTGACGGCGCGGAACCCGACGGTGGACGGGACGCCCCGACCTCGGTGATTCCCGTGGTTCGCGACGACCCGTCGGCGACCGTGATGATCCCCGCCGTGTCGGGTTCCCGGCCCACCGAGCCGGACGCCACGGCGATCATCCCGGCCGTCCGGCACCGTCGGACCCCGCACGTCGACCACCCGACGACGATGATGGGCGCGGTGCCGGAGGCTCCGCCGGCCGGGAAGGACGAGGTGACGGATGCGCCCGAACCTCCACGCCGCGGCGAACGGGTGGTCCAGCTCCGGCCCGAACACATGGACAAGGGCTACAAGAGCGTCTACTCGGAGTTGACCCGCCCCACCGTCGGCTCCCGGATCCGCGCCGGACTTCGGGTCGGCGGCGAACTCCTGATCACGTTCGGTCTGGTGGTGCTGCTCTTCGCCGGCTACGAGGTGTGGGGCAAGTCGGTAATCGTGGATGCCCACCAGGGCGATCTGAGCGATCAACTGGCCCAGCAGTGGGAATCCGACCCGACGGTCGGTCCGACGCCGACGGCGACCGAGGGGCCGCTGAAGCCGGTGCAGGGGAAGCCGGTCGCCGGTCTCTACATCCCCAAGCTGGACAAGAACTGGGTGGTGGTCGAGGGCGTCGATCCCGGCGACATCCGGTACGCCCCGGGGCACTACCCGAAGTCAGCCCTTCCCGGGGAGGTCGGCAACTTCTCCGTCGCCGGACACCGCAACCGGGCCACCTTCTGGAGCTTGGACGAGTTGGACGAGGGTGATGCGATCATCGCCGAGTCGCGCGACACGTGGTTCATCTACAAGGTCACCGACTCGCTGATCGTGAAACCGACCCAGGTGGACGTCGTGGCACCGGTGCCCGGCAAGGCTCGTGCCAAACCCACCCGCAAACTGCTCACCCTGACGACGTGCAACCCGAAGTTCGACAACTACCAGCGACTCATCGTGCACGCCGAACTGGCAAGCAGCATGCCGAAGTCCGAGGGTCGGCCGGCGGAACTGGGAGGCTGACGATGTACCGGTGGATCTGGCGCCATCTGCCGTTCGGGCTGCCGGGCCAGTTGGCGGGATCCGTCCTGTTGATCGCCGGGGCGGTGTCCCTGCTCTGGTTCGTGATCTTTCCGTGGGCGGAGCCGCTGCTCCCGTTCGACGACGTACAGGTGAGCCAGGATTCGGGGGTCGACGGAGAGGTGCCGGACGGGCCGCCGGGCGGCGGGGTGATACCGGGCGAGACGGGCCAGCCGGGCAATGAGCATGACATCCCGTACGCCACACACACCAACAATCCGGACCCGTCGGCCAGCCCGACACGCTCCCGGAGCAGGTGAGCCGTGCGCATCCTGGTGATCGACAATTACGACTCGTTCGTGTTCAACCTCGTGCAGTACCTAGGCCAGTTGGGCGTCGACTGCGATGTGCGGCGCAACGACGAGATCGACGTCGCGGAGGTGGGTCGGCTCGATCCCGCCGGAGTGCTGCTCTCGCCGGGTCCGGGTACGCCGGATCGCGCCGGCATCTGCCTCGACGTCATCGGGGCGTACGCCGGTCGTCTTCCGCTGTTCGGCGTCTGCCTGGGCCATCAGGCGATCGGCGCGGCGTTCGGGGCCACCGTCACCCGGGCACCCGAACTGCTGCACGGCAAGACGTCTCAGGTGCGGCACACCGGTGCCGGCGTGCTTGCCGGTCTGCCTGACCCGTTCACCGCCACCCGCTACCACTCGCTCACGGTGCTGCCGGAGACGTTGCCGGACGAGATCGAGGTGACCGGCCGGACCGGGTCGGGCATCGTCATGGCGATGCGCCACCGCACCCTTCCCATCGAGGGGGTCCAGTTCCACCCGGAGTCGGTGCTGACCGAGGGCGGGCACCTGATGTTGGCGAACTGGCTGGCCGAATGTGGTTTCGCGGAAGCGCTGGACCGGGCGCCGGCGCTCTCGGCCGACGTTGACGAGCGCCGCCGGTCAGCCTTCGCCGCCACACCCTGAACCCGCGTCGAGGACCAACCGGCGAAACCCGGCCTGCCACGTACGGCATGGTCGCCCGTCCGCAGCCACGAGACGCTGACCTCCCGCTCTCCTGACGTCCACGCTCAGTGGCCGCAATCACGTCACCCGAACCGTCACACGGCTCAAGCTGTCGCCATCTCCACGTCGTCAGACGCCGCACCGCATCCGGGCGGCAGGTAGTCCTGAGATCAGGAGACGGTAGTGAACGAGCCCACCCCACAACGGAAGATCGCGCTGGTAACCGGGGCGAACAAGGGGATAGGCCGCGCGACGGCTGAGCAACTTGCCGCGCTGGGCATGACGGTCCTGATTGGTTCCAGAAACCCGCGGCACGGCGAGGAGGCGGCCGCGGCGGTGCGCACGGCGGGCCGTGACGCGCACGCGGTCACCGTGGATGTCGTTGACCCGATCACCGTCCGTGACGCCGCGAGGTGGATCGAGGCGCGCTTCGGTCGCCTCGACGTACTGGTGAACAACGCCGGCATCACCGGCTCCGGGCGGGTTTCGCCCGCCGACGCTCATGACCAGGTGCCCAGCTCGGTCGACCTCGACATGGTGCGTGCGGTGTTCGCGACAAACGTCTTCGGGGTGATCCAGGTGACAAATGCGGTGCTGCCGCTGCTGCGACGCTCGCCCGCGCCGCGGGTGGTGAACGTCAGCAGCCATGCCGCGTCGCTGACCCTCACCAGCGACCCGGAGGGCCCCTTCGCGTCGCTGGTGCCGTCGGCGGCGTACTCGCCGTCCAAGACCGCGCTGAGTGCGCTGACCGTGCAGTACGCCAATGAACTGCGCAAGGACGGCATCCTCGTCAATGCCGCCGCGCCCGGCTTCTGCGCCACGGACAGCAACAACCACACCGGGTTCCTGACGCCGGCACAGGGCGCCGCGGTCGTGGTGCGCCTGGCGACGCTCGGTGCGGACGGACCGACCGGCGGGTTCTTCGGCGAGGAGGGCCCGGTGCCCTGGTAGCGGTCGTCTGGACAGGCAACACCGACGCGACCCAGTCCAGGATGTCGGCGGTGACGCTAATCCGGCGGTGGCGGGGAGGTGGGTCTGCCACCTCCGCCGCCCCCACCGGGCGGCGGGGTCGACGGGGTGACGCTCGGCGAGGCCGAGTCGGACGGTTCCGGCTCCGGCTCCTGCGCCACGGTGATGGTGATCGTAGTGCCGGTGGAGCGCTTCTGGCCAGCGTTCGGGCTCTGGTCAATCACCTTGCCGGCATTGTCCGCGTCGGCCTGGCCTCGCTTCACACTGATCTTCGTGAAGCCAGCGGCCCGCAGCTCGGCCTCGGCGGTCGCCTGGTCCTTGCCGACCACGTTGGGGATCTCCCGCTGGCTGTTGTTGGACACCTCCACCGTCACCTTGGTGCCGGGCGGGACCGTGCTGCCTTCCTTCGGGTTCAGCCCGAGCACCTCGTCCTCCGGCTCAGCGCTGTTGACGTCCTTCCTGACCACTACCAGGCCGAGGCCCTTGAGTTGCCCCTCCACGAAGTCGTACTGTCCGCCGATCAGCCCGGTCGGGATCGGGACGTCGGCCGGGCCGGCGCAGAGCTGGAGGGTGACCTCCGATTCCCGGGCCGTGGTGGTGTTGCCCTTCGGGTTCTGGTCGGCCACCGTGCCCTGCTTGCAGGTGGGGTTCTTGATCTGCGGGCCATACCCGAACGTCAGATTGTTCCGGGCCAGCTCGTTCTCCGCCTGCTCCTGGGTCAGGTTCAGCACACTCGGCACGGTCACCCGCTTGCGGTCCTCGTTGGTGACCTGCAGGGCGACCACGAGCACCACCACCGCCAGCACGCCGAGGGCGCTGAGCGCGGCCATCAACCAGGCCGAGGCCCGGCGCCGCCGCGCCTCGCCGGCCCGGACCGGCGCGGTGCGCGGCTGGCTGGCGGTGCCCTGCTGGTGGACCGCGGTCTGCGCCGCGGCCATCGCCATCGTCTCCGACTCGCGCATCACCGGAGTCGCCATCACCGGCCGGCCGGCGGCGGCCCGCAGCAGGTCGGCCCGCATCTCGCCGGCGCTCTGGTAGCGGTTCAGCGGGTTCTTGGACAGCGCCTTGAGCACGATCGCGTCGATCGGCGGGGTCACGTCCGGGTTGATCTGGCTCGGCGACGGCGGATCCTCCCGCACGTGCTGGTACGCGACGCTGACCGGGCTGTCGCCGACGAACGGCGGGTGCCCGCAGAGCAGCTCGAACAGCACACACCCGGCGGCGTACACGTCGGATCGGGCGTCCACCGACTCGCCCCTGGCCTGCTCGGGCGAGAGGTACTGGGCGGTGCCGATCACGGCGCTGGTCTGGGTCATCGTCGTGGCGCCGCTGGCCAGGGCCCGGGCGATGCCGAAGTCCATCACCTTGACCTGGCCGTTGAGCGTGAGCATCACGTTACCCGGCTTGATGTCCCGGTGGATGATCCCGTGCCGGTGGCTGAACTCCAGCGCGGCGCACATGTCGGCGGTGATCTCCATCGCCCGACGCGGCATAAGCCGACCCTCGGCGGCGAGCACCTCCTTGAGGGTCCGCCCGTTCACGAACTCCATCACGATGAACGGCAGCGTCTCGCCGGTGGGCGCGATCTCCTCGCCGGTGTCGTAGACCGCGACGATCGCTGGGTGGTTGAGCGAGGCGGCGTTCTGCGCTTCCCGGCGGAACCGCATCTGGAAGGTGGCGTCGCGGGCCAGGTCGGTACGTAGCATCTTGATCGCCACGTCACGGCCGAGCCGCAGGTCGCGGCCGCGGTGTACCTCGGCCATGCCGCCGTACCCCAGCAGATCGCCGACCTGGTACCTGCCACCCAGTAGGCGGGCCTGGGCAGTCATCTCGTCAGTCGTCCTTCACTCATCTGGTCACCGCCGGCCGGCAGCGTCCGCTCCACCTGACGGTACGGCGTGCGGTGGAGGTCGTCGTATCCACCGTCGGACCCCACCGCTACCGGCACCGGAGTCGGCCGTGGCCCGGCGGAGGTTCCGTCGCGGAGGCTCGAAAGACCCCAGCAGAGCAATACCAACAGGCTCACCACGATAGCGAGTACCACCCAGAACGAGCGGTTGCCGGTTGTCGCGGCGGGCTGCGGAGGCACCGGCCTGGCCATTCCGGCTGGCCGGGGAGCCTGGTGAGCGGCGTTCGGCGTGGCGCGCGGCACGGCCGCCGCCCCCCGACTGGGGTGCTTGTTGACGCCGCCGGCGGGCGGCGACGCAACCGGCCCCCGGTTGGCCGAGCCAGGCGGCGGACCGGCCGGAGTGCCGGTACGCGGCGGACCCGCCGGAGTGCCGGTACGCGGCGGACCCGCCGGAGTACCGGTTCGCGGCGGGGTGCCGGTGCGGGGCGCGGCACCGCCCGATCGGGGTGTCGCGGTGCCGGTGATCCGGGGCGGAGCCGGAGCGGATGTGCCGACCGGTGAGCCCGGCGCGGTGGCAGGCCGGTTCGGGGCCGCCCCCGGCGATCCAGCAGGGTAGGCCCGACCGGTCGCCACCGGGGAGCCCGGGGCGGCGCCGGGGTACGCCCGACCCGACGACGCGACCGGGGAGCCCGGGGCGACCGGGGAGCCGGGAGCGGCGGCCGGATATGCCCGCCCGGCGACCGCGGCGGAACCGGCCGTCGACCGGGGCGGCTGCTTCCCGGACAGCTCGCCGGCCGCCTGACGGGCCACCGCGGCCAAGGCGGCGGCGGTCGGCCACCGGGCGGCCGGGTCCTTGGCCATCGCCCGTTCCACGATGCCCCGCACCGACCCGGGGCAGTCCGCCGGAAGCGGGCGCGGAGCGTCCCGGACGTGCTTCATGGCGATTTCGAGCGGGTTGTCGCCCTCGAACGGGCGACGCCCGGAGAGGCACTGGTAAGCGACCACGCCGAGGGCGTACACGTCGGACGTGGGCGCCGCCACGCCGCCGGTGGCCTGCTCGGGTGAGATGTACGAGGCGGTGCCGAGCACCGCGCCAGCGGCGGTGAGTTGGCCCACCAGGTCGGAGCGGGCGATGCCGAAATCGATGAGCACCAGCGTGCCGTTGGGCCGGACCAGCAGGTTGCCGGGCTTCAGGTCCCGGTGCACGATCCCCTTGTCGTGCGCCGCCTGGAGGGCGTCGGCGGCCTGCGCCACAAGCGCCATGGTACGCGCCGGGGTGAGCCGACCGACCCGGCTCAGGGTCCGCGACAGGGCGTCCCCCTCGACGTACTCCATCACCAGGAACGCGATCTGCGAATCGTTGCCGTAGTCGTACACGTCGACGACCCCGGGGTGGTTGATCGTCGCCATCGTGCGCGCCTCGCCGCGGAACCGCTCGGCGAAGCCGGGCTCGTCAAGCAACGCCGGCAACAGCACCTTCACCGCCACCGTGCGGCCCAGCACCTCGTCGGTGCCGCGCCACACGTCGCCCATGCCGCCCCCGGCGATCCGCTCCTCCACGCGGTAGCGGTTGCCGAGTTGCATGCCGGGGCTCAGGGTCACTTGATCCCCTTGTCCTGGATGACGGCGCGCATGATCTGGCCGGTGATCCGGGCAGCCTCGCCACTGCCGCCGCTGCCGGCCGACTCCAGCACCACGCAGACGGCCGAGATCGGCTGGCCGTCCTTCATCAGGAATCCGATGAACCAGCCGTGTTCCGGCCGACCCTCGCCCTGCTCGGCGGTGCCGGTCTTGCCGCCGACCGTGAAGCCGGAGATGCGAGCGTTCCGTCCGGAACCGTTCTCCACCACGCTGATCATCATGTCCCGCAGGTCGGTGGCGACCTGCCCGCTGATCGGCTGGCGCAGCTGCTTGGGATCGGCCGTGTAGTGGGTGGTCGTGCGGTCCGGCCCGATCAGCTTCTCCACCACGTACGGCCGCATCTGGGTGCCGCCGTTCGCCACCGTCGCCGCGATCAACGCACCCTGCAGTGGGGTCATCCGCACGTTGTTCTGCCCGATCGACGACTGGGCCAGCGCCGCCGGGTCCGTGCTGCCGTCCGGGTTCTGCATGGTCCCGGTCCGGCTGGCCGCGACCGGGATGCCGCCGTTGTCCAGCCGGCCGACCGTCAGATCCTCCTGCTCGAACCCGAACGCCTGCGCCTTCTGCTTGATCTTGTCGGCGCCGAGCTCCACGCCAAGTTGGGCGAACCCGGTATTGCACGAATCGGTGACCGCCTCGATGAGGGTGACCTCCGACTCCGGGCAGATGGACGGCGTGGCGTTCTTGATCGGCCTGCCCGAGGTCGGCGGCGTCCACGACGACCCGGCCGGGATCCGGGTCTGCTTGGTGTAGCCGTTTTCCAGGGCGACCGCCGTGTCGATCACCTTGAAGGTCGATCCGGGCGGCAGGACCTCGGACAACGCCCGGTTGGCCAGCGGCCGGTTCGGGTCGGCCTCCAGCTCGTCGAACGCCGCCTCGGCCTGCTTGGAGTTGTGACTGACCAGCGGGTTCGGGTCGAAGCTGGGCATGGAGACCAGCGCCTGCACGGCACCGGTGCGCGGGTCGATCGCGATCGCCGCGCCCTTCGTCGCGTCGACCCGGTTGTTCGCGAGCTGCTTGGCGGCGGCGTCCTGGGCGCGCTTGGAGATGGACAGCAGCACGTTGCCGCCACCGGTGCTGTCGCCGGTGAAGACGTCCCGGACCCGGTCGGCGAACAGCTGGTCGCTGGTGCCGGCGAGGAACTTGTTCTCGCTCTGCTCAATGCCGACGGCCTCGCCGTTGACCGGCTTGTAGCCGAGCACGTGGGCGTAGAGCGGCCCCGCCGGGTAGGTGCGCAGGTATTTCAGGTCGCCGTCGGTCGCCTTGCTGGTGGCGTACGCGGTGCCGCCGGCCTCGATGTTGCCGCGCTGGCGGTTGTACTCGTCCACCTGGACGCGGCCGTTGTACGGGCTGGTGCTGTATTCCTCGGCCTTGTATGCCTGCACCCAGTTGAGGTTGGCGAAGAGCAGGCCGAACAGGACGAGCACCACCACGCCGACTCGCCGCAGGGGGGCGTTCACGGGCGGATCACCTCCGTCTCGGCACCGTGCAACTTGGCGGGCACCGGGCTGCCCCCGCTGGTCCGGGCCACCGGCGTGGCGGTCACCGGCCGGTTGGCCGCGTCGGAGATCCGCAGCAGCATCGCCACCAGCATCCAGTTCGCCATCAACGAGGAACCGCCGGCGGACAGGAACGGCGTGGTCTGCCCGGTGAGTGGGATGAGCTTGCTGATCCCGCCGACGATCACGAATACCTGGAGGCCGAGGGTGAACGCCAGGCCACCGGCGAGCAGTTTGCCGAACGAGTCCCGCACCGCCAGCGCGGCCCGCAGCCCGCGCTCGACGATCAACAGGTAGATCAGCAGGAGCGCGACCAGTCCGAACAGGCCGATCTCCTCGCCGAGCCCGGCGAAGATAAAGTCGTTCTGCACCTCGGGGATCTTGTCCGGCTGGCCGCCGCCGGGGCCGGTGCCGAACAGGCCCCCGGTGCCCAGCGCCAGCAGCCCCTGGACAAGTTGGAAGCCGTCCTCGTACGGGTCGTTGAACGGGTCCAGCCAGATCTCGGCGCGGAGGTAGAAGTTCGCGAACGGTCCGCCGACCGTGCTGCCGAGGAGGTACGCGAGGTAGGCCCCGCCGAAGAACAGCAGCAGACCGATGATCAGCCAACTGGACCGCTCGGTGGCGATGTAGAGGGTCACCACGAACATGCCGAAGTAGAGCAGCGAGGTGCCCAGGTCCTTCTCGAAGACCAGCACCAGCACGCTGAACAACCAGACCGCGACCACCGGGCCGAGGTCCCGGCCGCGGGGGAAGTCGATGCCGAGGACGCGCCGGCTGGCCAGGGACAGCACCTCGCGCTTGCGGACCAGGTAATAGGCGAAGAAGACGAGCAGGGCGAGCTTGGCGAACTCACCCGGCTGGATGGAGAACGAGCCCACCTTGATCCACAGCTTCGCGCCGTACACCTCGGAGTACTTCGCCGGCAGTACCGCCGGGATCATGACCAGGATGATGCCGGCGAGGCCGAGGGTGTAGGCGTACCGGGAGACCACCCGGTGGTCCCGGATGAAGATCAACAGGGCGGCGGCCAGCACCAGGGCGATAAGCGTCCAGGCGAGCTGACGGCCGCCGAAGCCCGAGAAGATCGGCAACTCGGCCCGCTCGGCGGCCTCTGCCCGGTCCATGTCGATCCGCCGCAGGAAGCTGACACCCAGGCCGTTGAGCAGGGCCACCGCCGGAAGCAGGACCGGATCGGCGTACGGCGCGAGGAACCGGACCACCATGTGCAGCGCGAAGAAGAACCCACCAACCACGGCGATCTGCACCCAGAAGTCCGGCCGCAGAGTGCCGAGGACGGTCAGCTCGACGGTGCCGGAAAAGATCACCACCAGCGCCATCGCGAACGCGAGGAGCCCGAGTTCGGCGTTGCGCCGCACCTTGGTCTCGCGTACGCGGGGCAGCTCACCCGTTGACGCGGGCGCCGCCGCCGGTCCGCTCGGGCCGCTCATCGGATGTCCCTGGGATCGCTGGCGGCCACGCTCACTCCGGGGACCGGCAACCGGCCGGATCCACTACCGGCGGCAACACGTCGGACGGGGACGCGTCGGAACTCGCGGGCGTGCCGGGCAGGCTCGGGGTGGCGGAGACGGCGCCACTCGGAACGGCGGCGTTCGTCGGCGGTGCCGCCGACCCGGCCGGCGAACCGGTGGCCGGTGCCGACGGAGCCGGACTGGGCGGGCAGGTCGGTTTGAGGTTCGGGTTGCTGGGATCGTCGCTTGTCAGCTCGGCCATCCGCCGCTCGGCGTCCGGCTCGCTGTTGGCCTGGATGCCCAGCCGGACCCGTTCCTGCGCGGCCGTGGTGAGGTCATCGAGGCGGGTGCCGCTGGTGGCGTGCACGCTGGACAGGTCCAGCCCGGCGACCTGGCCCGGGATGCCCTGGAACACGGCGAGCTGGCCGTCCTCGGTGGCACCGACGTAGTACTGCCGTTGGGTGTAGGTCCAGCCGGCCCACATCCCACCACCCAGCAGACCGAGGAGCACGACAAGCAGCAGGGCCGTGCGCACCGGACGGCGACGCCGCCGCTCCGGCTCGTCATCCCGGACGGATCCGGCCGCGGACGCCGGCTCGGGAGTGGCCGGCCGGGGCGCCGACAGCGCGGACGCCCGCGCGGCCGGGGTCGACGTGTCGGCCGAGGTGGCCATGCCCCGGTCACGGGCCGCCGCCCCACCAACGATCGGCGCGGCCTCCACGATGTCCTGGTCGGTGGCGTCCGCCACCACCACGCTGATGTTGTCGGGGCCACCGCCGCGCAGCGCCAGTTGCACGAGCCGCTCGACGCACTGCTGGGGGTCGGCGAACTCGCGCAACGTGTCGGCGATCGTCTCGGCGCTGACCACACCGGACAGACCGTCGCTGCAGATCAGGTAGCGGTCCCCGGGGAGCACCTGACGTACGGAGTATTCCGGGTCGATGTCCCGGCCGTCCAGGGCCCGGGTGAGCAGCGACCGCTGCGGGTGGCTGCTCGCCTCCTCCATGCTGATTCGACCTTCGTCGACAAGCATCTGCACGTAGGTGTCGTCCTTGGTGATCTGGCCGAACTCGCCGTCGCGCAGGAGATAGGCCCGGGAGTCCCCGATGTGCACCATGCCGATCTTGCTGCCCGAGAAGAGGGTGGCGGTGAGCGTGGTGCCCATTCCCTCCAGCTGCGGATTGGCGTCGACGGTGTCCCGGAGTTGTTGGTTGGCGGTGTCCACAGCGGACCGTAAGGCGTCCACCAGGGCGTCCCCGGGAACATCCTCGTCCAACGGGGCCATCGCCCCGATCACGATGTTGCTGGCGACGTCACCGGCGGCCATGCCGCCCATACCGTCCGCAACGGCGAGTAGTCGCGGACCGGCGTAGACGGAGTCTTGGTTCCCGTCTCGGATCAGTCCACGGTCGCTGTGGGCCGCGTAGCGCAGGGTCAGAGTCATGGCCGTAATTCGAGAGAGGTGCGGCCGATCCGGATCGGCACACCGAGGGGGACGGGGGTCGGTCCGGTGACCTTAGCGCGATCGAGATAGGTGCCGTTAGTGGAACCCAGATCCTCCACGAACCACTGGCCGTTTCGCGGCACCAGGCGGGCGTGGCGGGCCGACGCGTAGTCATCGGTGATCACCAGGGTGGAGTCCTCGGCCCGACCGATGGTGATCTGGGCCTCGCCCAACGTGATCCGGGTGCCGGCGAGTTGCCCGGCGGTCACCACGAGTTGGTGCGCGGCGCGGCCCTTCTTGACCTTCGCCGGCCGGGCCGTCGCCCCCGCGGTGGAGGCGCCGACCCCTCGTGGCGCGGCGACGAGCCGGCTGGACCGGGCACCGGCGAACAGGTCTCGACGGATCACGCCGACGACCGTGAAGACGAAGATCCAGAGCAGGACGATGAACCCGATCCGGGCGACAGTGATGACGAAGGCAGGCAAGATCCTAGCCGTCCACGCGGAACGTCAGCGTCGTCGTCCCGAGCTGGATCATGTCGCCGGGGTTGAGCGCCACGGCGGAGACGCGTTGCCCGTTGACCATGGTGCCGTTGGTCGAGCCGAGATCGGTCAGAACCACCTGCGCCCCGTCGAAGTCCAGCCGGGCGTGCCGCCGGGAGATCCCGACATCCGGCAGCCGCAGCGTCGCCTGGTCACCACGGCCGATGACCGTCGAGCCCATCTGCAGCGGGTAGGTCCGGCCGTCACCGGAGACCAGCCGGATGTTGCGCCCGCCCTGCGCCGGCGGTGGACCGTAACCACCGCCCTGGTCGTACGCCGGGTATTGCGGCGGGGCGTCGTAGCCCTGCTGGACCGGCGCGACGTCACCCCCGGTGTAGACCTCAGCGGTCACCCGGAACATGCCGGTGTCCAGGCCGTCGCCGCGCTCGATCTCGACGATCACGTCACCGTAGACCGTCCACGCCTGCTCGCCGATGAACTCGGCCTGCGACTGGGCCAGTTCCTGGGCCAGCGCGGCGGCGTACGGCGCCAACCGACTGTGGTCGTACGGCGAGAGATCGATCACGTAACGGTTCGGCACCAGGGTCCGACCACCGGCGAGTATCGCCTTGTGCGCCTCGGCCTCCCGCTGCATGGCGTTGAGGATCTCGACGGGGTGCACGACCCCCTTGAACACCTTGGCGAAGGCTCCTTCGACCAGGCCTTCCAAACGCTTCTCAAAGCGTTGCAGCACGCTCACCGGCTCCTCCTCGGGTCCCGAGGACATGATGGTATCCGGCCGCCGCGCGCGCAGCTCACACGCCGCTCGGCCGAGGGCTGACCGGCCTGTCCTGACGGCCGGAGTTGTCGTGCTACTCTTCCATGCGCCGCTGGCGGAAACGCCACCGGCACCCCTGGAGCAGCGTAATATGTCCCGGCCCGGGTGACCGGCCCGTCCTGGACACACTTACACTAGATCCAGGTCATTGCCACGGGGAAGTGGCGGAATGGCAGACGCGCACGGTTCAGGTCCGTGTGCCCGAAAGGGCGTGGGGGTTCAACTCCCCCCTTCCCCACCAGGACGAGGGCTCCGCATCGATGCGGGGCCCTCGCTGCGTTCGGGGCGTGCCGTACGTCACGCTATGCTCCGATGGTTGTTCTGCCCCCGACCCAGGAGTGACGTGTGACTGTCGCGTTGGTGACCGGATCCGGCGGTTTGATCGGTGCGGAGGCCGTCCGGCACTTCGCCCGGCTCGGCATGGACGTTGTCGGTATCGACAACGACATGCGCCGCTACTTCTTCGGTGAGGACGGCTCTACCGCCGGCAACCAGCGCCGGCTGACCGACGAGCTGGGCAGCGCGTACACCCACTTCGCCACCGACATCCGGGACCGGGACGGGCTGGCGGAGGTGTTCAAGAAGTACGGCTCCGACATCGCCGTCGTCATCCACACCGCCGCCCAGCCCAGCCACGACTGGGCGGCCAAGGAGCCGTTGACCGACTTCGACGTCAACGCCGTCGGCACGCTGAACCTGCTGGAGAACACCCGCCAGCACGCGATCGAGGCGCCGTTCATCTTCTGCTCCACCAACAAGGTGTACGGCGACCGGCCGAACAGCCTGCCGCTTGTCGAGCTGGAGACCCGGTACGAACTGCCCGAGGACCACCCGTACCACCAGGGCATCACCGAGGAGATGTCGATCGACGGGTGTCTGCACTCCATCTTCGGCGTCTCCAAGGTCGCGGCCGACGTGGCGGTGCAGGAGTACGGCCGCTACTTCGGGATGCGCACGGCCTGTTTCCGGGGCGGCACGCTTACCGGCCCCGGCCACTCGGCCGCCGAGCTGCACGGTTACCTGGCCTACCTGATGCGCGCGGTGATGGAGGGCCGGACGTACAATCTCTTCGGCTACAAGGGCAAGATGGTCCGGGACGCCATCCACTCGCATGACGTGTTGACCGCGTTCGAGGCGTTCTTCCGCAACCCACGCTCGGGCGAGGTCTACAACCTGGGCGGCGGTCGGCACTCCAACGCCTCCCACATCGAAGCTTTCCGGATCGCCGAGGAGATCAGCGGCCGAGAGGCGAAGATCAACTATGTCGAGCGGAACCGCGTCGGCGATCACCAGTGGTGGATCAGCAGCATGGCCCGGTTCGAGGAGCACTACCCGGACTGGAAGCTCACATACGACGTGCCGATGATCCTCCGGGAGATGTACGAGGCGAACGCCGACACCTGGGCGCCGAAAGCGTGATCGCCCAGGGTAAGCGGAACGTCCTCGGCGTCCTGGTGGACGCCGTGGACTACGAGGCCGCCGCCGAGCAGGTGGTCGGCGCCGCGCGGGACCGCCGCCCGTTCGCGCTTACCGCGCTGGCGGTGCACGGGGTGATGACCGGCGTCCTCGATCCGCCGCACAACGCCCGGCTCAACTCGTTCGACCTCGTCACCCCCGACGGCCAGCCGGTCCGCTGGGCGCTCAACCTGCTGCACGGCGCCGGGCTCGCGGACCGCGTGTACGGGCCGACCCTCACCCTGCGGGTCCTTCAGCGGTGCGCCGACGAGGGACTTCCCGTCTACCTGTACGGCTCTACCGAGCCGACGCTGGCCCGGCTGGTGCCCGCCCTGGAGCGGATGTTCCCGGCGCTCAAGCTCGCCGGCGTGGAGCCGTCGAAGTTCCGCACCGCGCGGCCGGCCGAGGACGTGGAGATCGCCGACCGGATCCGGGCCTCGGGCGCCCGGCTGGTGCTGGTCGGGCTGGGCTGCCCCCGCCAGGAGGTCTTCGCATACGCCATGCGGCCGCTGCTGGACATGCCGCTGCTGGCCGTCGGCGCGGCCTTCGACTACCACGCCGGCCTGCTGCGTACGCCGCCGCCGTGGATGCAACGGGCGGGTCTTGAGTGGTTCTGGCGGCTCGGCCTGGAGCCGCGCCGGCTCTGGCGGCGGTACGTCATCCTCAATCCGGCCTACCTGGCCAGGCTCCTCGCGCAGCGCACCCGGTTGTGGCGGGCGACGCCGCCGCCCCCGGCCGAGGAACGCCCGGCGACCTTCCCCGTGTGAGCAATCGCGGCTGAGCCGGGACACCCGCGGGGCGGATCGGCGGGACGCGGGGCGGATCGGGCGGGACGCGTGGCGCCGACTCGTGCGTCACCGGGCTGCGCCTCGCCGGGCAGGCCGGGACCGCGCCTCACCGGCTCCGGGCCGGCCGGCCCCGCATCGCCAACTCCCGGCCCGGCCAGCTCCGGTTCGCCAACTCCCGGCCCAGCCAGCTCCGGTTCGCCGACCCGACCCGACCGGAGGCCGGGCCGGCGAACCGTCGAACTACCTCCGTGGCGCGACACCCGACGTGGTCGAGGTGCCGGGACGCGGCCGGATCGGGGTGCCGGGCTGCGGCGAGAAGCCGTCCCGTGGCGGTAGCGGCGCGACGTACAGCAGGTTGTTGGGGGTGCCCGAGCCCGGGTTCATCACCAGCCCGGTGGTGGAGTCGGCCAGCAACTGGTCGCGGATCTGCTGGGGAGTCCAATCGGGGTGACCGGCGAGCAGGATCGCGGCGGCCCCGACGACGTGCGGCGTGGCCATCGAGGTTCCGTCGAGCCGCGCGGTCGCCTGGTCGCCGGTGACCCAGGCGGAGGTCACGTCGACGCCCGGTGCGAGGAGGTCCACGCACGAGCCGTAGTTGGAGAAGGTGGCCGCGTAGTCGTACACGTCGGTGGCGCCCACCGTCACCGCTTCGGTGACCCGGGCCGGGCTCGAACCGCAGGCGTTCAGCCGGTTCCCGAACTCGTCACCGTTGCCGGCGGCCAGGCCGAAGGTGATTCCGGACCGGATCGAGTTGCGCACCGCGTCGTCCACTATCTGGCTGGGACCGCCGCCGAGACTCATGTTGGCCACCGCCGGCCGGACCGCGTGCGCGGTAACCCAGTCGATGCCCGCGACCACACCGGCCCAGGTGCCGCTGCCCTCGCAGTTGAGGACCCGGACGCCCACCAGGGTCACGCCCTTCGCCACCCCGTAGGTAGTCCCGCCGATGGTGCCCGCCACGTGCGTGCCGTGCCCGTCGCAGTCGCTCGCGTCGGCATCGTTGTCGACGAAGTCGTACCCGCTGACGGCCCGACCACCGAACTCGGCGTGGCTGAACCGGATACCCGTGTCGAGCACGTACGCGTGGACGGTGCCGGCCTGGCGCGGGTACGTGTACCGGACGTCCAGCGGCCGGTTCCGCTGGTTGATCCGGTCCAGTCCCCAGGTCGGGTTGATCTGCTCACCGGCGACCCGTACCCGTTGGTTCTGCTCGACGTACGCCACGGCGGGATCGGCGGCCACCCGCCGCGCCATCCGCTCGCTGCCGCGGAACTCGAAGCCCCGCAGCACGGCCTCGTACGACCGGGCGACCGCGCCCTGGTGCCGGGCGGCCAGCCCGCGGGAAATGTCGCCGACCCGCTGCCGGGCGACCACGCTGTCCTTGTAGACCACCAGATAGCTACCGGTCACGGCAGCCGCACCGCCGGCGGACCTGATGGTCCCCTCCGGAGGCTGCGCGACCGCCGGCGCGGCGGTCGCGGCGAGCAGCGTCGCCCCGGTGGTAACCGCCAGGAGTGACCTGAGAAGAACCGACATCCCCCACCTTTCTCGAAATCGGCGGGCGCCGTCGAGGCACGCCAGCGACCACCGCCAAGGCCGGCAGAGCCGTCGCGAAACGCCAGCGGACGGGTGCCGGAGCCGACGGTCAGGCTAGTCGATCAGGACCCACCCGGTTGTCCCGTAACGAGTGCGGTGGCCATCGCCGGCCGCCTCGGCAAGGCTGGTTCTCGGCCTCACCCGCGCGTTCCCCTACGGGACAGATCTGCGGGCCGCGCGGGGGGTCGTCCCGGATGCCGGTACGCGACGCGGCAGGGCAGGCTCAACCGCATGGATGTCACCCTCGCCCTGGTGCTCGGCCTCACGGCTCTCTGGTCCGGCGCCGGGTTCCTCGCCGATGGGATGCCGCACCGCGCCTCTGCCCGGTCGCTGCGTCGGCGGGGCACGCTGCTGCTGACGCTCTACGGGGTCGGTCTGCTCGGCACGGCCGTCCTGTTCGGACTGGTCACGACGACCGGGGCGGGCACGTTGGTCCTCGCCCTGCCGGTGGTGCCGGCGACCGTGGTGGCCGCGTGGACGGTTCCCCGGCTGCGCCGGTTGCGGGCGGGGGCCGGGGCGCTGGCCCGGGTACCGGATGCTCCGCTGCCCCCGGCGCTGCGCGCCGCTGCCGCCCACCCCTTGGTGATGCTGCCGCCGCAGGTGGCCGGGCTGTCGATGCTGCCGGCCGCGGCGCTCGCCGTAGGGTCCGCCGGGATCGACGCTGGCACGCTGCTCGGACCGGCGGTCACCGGCGCGGTGCTGGTGATGGTGGCGGTCGCGGTCCGGCACGCGCTCCGGCACAACCGCCTGGTCGAGCGGGCGACGGCGGCACTACCCGGGTTCGCCCCGCCGCGTCGGCCCGGGCCGGTGGGGCCGGCGGCCGGCTCACCGGTGGTGCCCGCCGACCCCGTGCCGGCATTGGCGGGCGGGGCCGTGACGTCAGCGGTCCGAAGCGTCCGGACCCCACCCCCCGTGTCGATCTAGGGCAGATGGTCGCTGTTTGATCTCCAATCACGACCATCTGCCCTAGATGTACTGCCCATGGACGTTGGTGACACGGTCGGATCTTGAAATGGTGAGGACCTCCCGAGTAGGTGTGGAGCTACCACAACAGCCGCACCTGACTCAGGGAGGTCCTCATGTCCCACCGTAATGCCCC